>NZ_JAMOKU010000061.1:0-29981 GCF_023656845.1 Parabacteroides sp. Y3-G-102
AAAGTATCTCTGATGGCAGAATCAACTGTGCCAATGCTAATAGTCCTTGATTGTTCATGGTACAAAGGTGCAAATTTTCTATAGAATTAAAGAATTTTCCCCCTGATTTATCGGGTGAGCCCTAAGGATCCGGCCAAGGGAAGCCATGAAAACAGCGAACCGCCCGACAACCCGGCGAGAGTTACGGACGGACAAAACAAAAAAAGCCTCGAAGCGTTCATTACAAACAACTTCGAGGCTTTCCTATGAGGTTCCTGGCGGATTCGAACCGCCGTACATGGTTTTGCAGACCACTGACTAAGCCACTCATCCAAGGAACCGAATCAATCAAAAATAAAAGTAATTTTCAATTACCAAGAGGTTCCTGGCGGATTCGAACCGCCGTACACGGTTTTGCAGACCGCTGACTAAGCCACTCATCCAAGGAACCATAACTTCAACACAAAACAACTACTTTTGTTTTGCGAGTGCAAAGAAAGAGAATAATATTGGAATTACCAAACTTTTCCTTTCTTTTTTATTTTTCCCTCCGAATATTATAGAAGTAGAGAAAATGAGCTTACCTTTGCCTATCAAATAGATAAATAACGAAAAAATGACTTATACAGAAACTGTAATACCGGGCGTATGGATCATTGAGCCAAAGGTATTGAAAGATGCGCGCGGATACTTTATGGAAGCTTTTAAGCAAGCGGAATTCGAGGAGCATATCGGAAAAATCCAGTTCGTGCAAGACAACGAATCTTGCTCCTCTAAAGGCGTACTACGAGGATTACACTATCAGCTAGCGCCCTATTCTCAATCTAAATTAGTCAGGGTGATCAAAGGACGGGTATTGGATGTAGCCGTAGACGTACGTGAAGGCTCGCCCACATTCGGCAAATATGTAGCTGTAGAGTTATCGGACGAGAATAAACGCCAGTTATTCATTCCACAGGGATTCGCCCACGGATTCCATGTATTAAGTGACGAGGCTATCTTTACCTATAAAGTAGATAATCCATATACTCCGACGCATGAACGGGGAATCTGCTATGACGATCCCACGGTCCATGTAGATTGGAGCATCACAGATCCGGAATCGATCAACCTATCCGAGAAAGACACCAAGGCTCCATCGCTGAAAGACGCTGAGCTTAATTTCAAATACTAAACACTGTACAGATATGAAAACTTACCTAGTTACCGGCGCCGCCGGTTTTATCGGTGCCAATTTTATCAAACATATGCTGGCGAAATATGACGATATCAAGATCGTTGTCCTAGACTTGCTGACTTACGCAGGTAATTTAGGCACCATCGCCGAGGATATCGATGGAGTACGTTGCGAGTTCGTGAAAGGCGATATTTGCGACCGTGCCTTGGCCGACCAGCTATTCGAGAAATACAACTTCAATTATGTCGTGAACTTCGCCGCTGAAAGTCATGTAGACCGAAGCATCGAAAATCCCCAGCTATTCCTGCAAACCAACATCCTCGGTACACAAAACCTATTGGACACCGCACGAAAAGCATGGGTTACCGGTAAGGCCGAGACAGGTTATCCGGTATGGCGTGAAGGTGTACGTTTCCATCAAGTCTCTACCGATGAGGTCTATGGAAGCCTTGGTGCCGAAGGGTATTTCCACGAGACCACGCCTTTAGATCCCCGTAGCCCGTACAGCGCCTCCAAGACAAGCGCAGACTTATTCGTAAAGGCTTATCACGAGACGTATAAGATGCCGGTATCTATTACCCGTTGTTCCAACAACTACGGACCTTACCATTTCCCGGAAAAATTGATTCCCTTAATCATAAAGAACATATTGGAAGGTAAATCCCTACCTGTATATGGTGACGGCACAAACGTACGCGACTGGTTATATGTAGAGGATCATTGCAAGGCGATCGACGCCGTAATCCACCACGGGCGTGTGGGAGAGGTTTACAACGTAGGCGGTCATAACGAGAAGCAGAACATCGAGATCGTGAAACTCACGATCCGGACGATCCATCAACTAATGACCGAACAACCGGAATATCGCCAAGTATTAAAGAAAAAAGAGATCGG
The DNA here is from genome assembly GCF_023656845.1 of Parabacteroides sp. Y3-G-102. Taxonomy (NCBI): domain Bacteria; kingdom Pseudomonadati; phylum Bacteroidota; class Bacteroidia; order Bacteroidales; family Tannerellaceae; genus Parabacteroides; species Parabacteroides sp. Y3-G-102. The sequence continues at coordinate 2,051 of NZ_JAMOKU010000061.1, forward strand.
TGCCGATGGACAAATCTCTATCGACTGGATCAACGACAGCTTGATTACATTCGTAAAAGACCGTCTGGGCCATGATCAACGATACGCCATCGACCCGACGAAGATCACCAACGAATTAGGCTGGACACCAGAGACCTGCTTCGAGGTCGGTATCGTAAAAACCATCCGTTGGTATCTTGAGAACCAAAAATGGGTAGAGGATATCACCGGTGGAGATTACATGAAATATTACGAGCAAATGTATGGATCACGTTGATTCCTCAACGTGACCGTGTGTATGTGGATGAATCTCAGAGAGGCTGTTTCCTAATTCGGGAGCGGCCTCTCTTATTTGTTTCCGGATCGTCTCGCGTATCTCCTCACGCACATTCCTGCGGGTACTATCCAGTTCCGCTTGCTTGGCAGGTTTCAAGAAATCTTTATATTTACATTTCACTATCTTGAACTTGAAATCATCCAGATTCCCTTTTATATCGATACCCAACTTAAACGGTACCGGCGATTTTAAAACCGAGAGATGGTAATCGAACGTCATATCCAAATTATGCGTTCCTCCTACGGCTACTTTATACCGGTCCATCTCCACCAAGAATGGGAATACCTCGATCTTGTTATCATGGATCGCTAAATCTACCGCTATACTATCGATCATATTCCGTTTTTTATTCTTGAACATCAGCGTCTTCGATATCTCGGTAAATGTCTCACCATCCAGCAGCACCATATTCTTTCCGCTCAGGTAGCAAGAGGCATTTACAGACGGTAGCAACACGGACATCGTAGAATCCGCCTTGCAAGTAGCCGTCATCTGGCAATCTACCATGCCTTCGAACGAACGAAGCATAGGGACCAATGTGTCGATATCCGGGAATAAACTGATTAACCGTTCCACTAAAATATCATTTAAGGACAACTCAAATCCCATAGTCGCCTCTTGATCTGTTTTGGTCGTATAAACCATCGTCAGATCTCCGGAACCGATATTCGAGCTCATACATAAATCGCTCAGATTGATACTTTGATCCCGGATTACAACCTCACCTTTCACATCCTCCAACTTCAGATCCTTAAAATCTATTTTTTTAGCATTTGTATGAAGCGTCAGATCCAAGAATTTCGGAACGACAAATAGTTGAGAGATCGAATCCGTAGCGACACTATCCACGGTATTCGCTAATAGATGATCCGTCTCCAGTACGGAGATACTGTCTTCCGAGAAGGCCCTAACCGAGTTGGATGCCAATTGATCAGAAAACTGCAAACCTTTACCTATAGCTAGCATCAACTGGTTACAATCGATCAGATCGGATTCCAACTCGAAATTCGCTTTCAGCTTTCCTCCCCGTAGCATGGCCCGCCGGATGCCGCTAAGCTCTCCGCTCAAAGTAAGATCGCTCTTTCCTAAATGCAGGCGGGCACCACTCAACGTCATATTGTTAGTATTGAAATTCACGCTTGTCTCATCAATATACATCGGAATGGGGAATAAGCGGCTAAAGCCCCTCAATTGCTTAAACCTCACTTGTCCCCGAGCCTCCCATTGGCGTAAGACACTGTTTGAGGAAGCGACCGAATCCACTTGCGACCGCTGTCTATTCGCCCTTCGGGTGGTCTGCGTGCGCCTGCGCAAGGTATCACCGGCGGCGATACGGCGTTCACGTTGTTGACGAATCGCTTGCCGATAAGGTAATGCTTCCAAAGAGAACTGGCTTTCCGTCAGAACCATACCCGTCCGTAAAGGGATAAGAATATATTTTAAGGTGTCCACCGAGATCGTAGCTCCCGCCATAGGGATCCGCTTATCTGTAGAAGAAGCCTTGATGCCCCCTTTCAACACGGTCTTACCGGCCACCATCCAGGTAGAATCCGGCAACTTGGTGCGCAAATGATCAAATTCCAACCCTGCAGTCATAGGGATAACAGCCGTTGTATCAATAACCGGCGTCGTATTGGCTACCATCTTCAATCCACCGATATTCGTACTGATCTCATCCTTATACTTTATATTCAAGGTATCCACCGATAGATTAGCGCTCAACAATCCTTTCGCATTCAGATATTTACTTTCATTTTCCGTAGATCCTACAAACAGATTCGCCCCAGCGATATACATATCCACGCCTAACGGCTTACTAAACGCCTTGAAGCGATCAACCGTCAAATTGCCGGATGATTTGACCTTGGCGAAGCGGCTATTCACGATATCATCCACCTTAAACACCGTAGATAAATCAGCCATCACGGTACCCTCCAGCAGCAGTGTGTCGGGATTCAAGAACTCTTTAGCCAAACGGGTAAAATCGACCTGCCCTTTCATCTCCGCCCGAATCGCGGGATTCCTCCAGATATCCCTAACCTCGCCACTCATGGTCAGCGAGGTATTCAACCCGATCAATGTCAGCTCCTCCAAAGAGACATACGAAGAATCCGGGTAAGCGCCATTCAAATGTAAATCCACGTCCATGCGCAAGGTATCAATCCCCTGTTCAATACCTTTTACATGATAAGAACCATCCTCTATCTTGCAGCATAAGTTCACGGTCGGAACGATACTATCCCCTAATTCTCCACGGATATCCCCTTCCAAAATAATACGTCCCTCAGCAAGTGTTTTATCCCGATCCTTAAAATATTCATCCGGAATAAAATGTAAGAGATCATTCATATCGGAAACCTTCAACCCGAAAGTCATATCGATCCGTGACGGATTATCCTCGGTAGCCGGCACCATAAAGCCATCCGCCGTAAAAGGCAGGTTATTCACCAGCAACTCCGCGTCCCTCAACCCAATCCGACGAAGTCCGTCAGCCAACAACAAACGTCCCTTGAAGCGTAACGCTAACTTATTCGCCAAAGAATAAGACGGGCTACGGAATACGATCGAGGAAGAACCGGTCTCCACATCCAACTTATTTCCTCGTTGGGTCAAAAGGCCGTCTATATGTAAAAAGAAACCATCGATCGCCGTATATAAATCCTGCTGGCGGTCATCATAGACAAAGTGCCCATTCGTAATATGCACTTGCTGCAAATCTATTTTAGGCAATGGAGATGACGATGATTCGTCTACCGAATCCATCTCACTTTGATAAATCTCCCAATTCGCCTTTCCCTCCTCATTCACATAACCATAAAAACGGATACTATCCATGATAACCCGAGGAATCGTCACCTTCCCGCTAAACAGATAATCCGTAGGGTTAAATACGACGATCGCTTTTTTGAAAGACAACAAGGAATCCGAAGGAATCATCAAATCCTCCTGATAGCCTATAGAATCCTCAGCCAGATTTGAGATCAAACGCCCATTCGTCAACTTCACTCCCAGATAAGGATACGTCTCAAAATAAGTCAACTCCACCCGCTCACATTCCAAGTGCGCCTCTATGAATTCGTTTGTTTTTTCTACGACCAGCGGTGTCAGCTTCTCCGGAGGTAAGACCGCCCATTTCAGTATACCAACCCCGATCAAGGGAAGTATGAAAAAGATCCCGACCAACACAGACACAACAACCAGCAATATCTTTCTTATTCGTACCATACTCATTCCTTCATCTTATCACAAACAACACTAATTAAATTGTATGAGCAAAAATACGAAATACTATCCCAAAGACAACGCTTATCTCATAAAAAAAGGCCCCCCGCAATGAGAGACCTTCTTTTTACATCTTATTTATTTTTCTACAATTTATTTATCCAGAACCTCGTATTTAGAATGCTGGCTCTTGAACTCGGGAACAATCTCCTTCATCCGCTTCACGATCTGCATATCCCCCTCCACGGCACAAGCATGTACCAAGGCATCAATCCGCAGATTGGCGTCAGCATAATCATACGCACGAACTTGGGCGATCTTGATCTTCGGATGAAAAGTAGGCTTGGAAGTTTCCTCCTCATTGAGTACCTCCTCATACAACTTCTCCCCGTCCCGCAATCCCGTGAACCGGATCTCGATTCCCTTCACGCCGCTCAGACGGATCATCCGCTCAGCCAGATCCACGATCCGTACAGGTTTACCCATATCGAACACGAAGATCTCGCCCCCATTACCCATCGTACCGGCCTCTAGGACTAGCTTACAAGCCTCCGGTATCAACATGAAGAAACGAATGATATCCTTGTGCGTCACCGTAACAGGACCGCCCCGCTTGATCTGCTCCTTGAATAACGGGATCACGGAACCGTTCGATCCCAGCACATTACCGAAACGAGTCGTCACGAATTGCGTACGCCCCCTCACCTTCCCATCCTTGATAGCCTGATCCAAGCTCTGCACGTAGATCTCGCAAATACGTTTCGAGCAGCCCATCACGTTCGTGGGATTCACCGCCTTGTCAGTCGATACCATCACGAACTTCCTCGTGCCGTATTTCACCGCCAAGTCTGCGATCACCCGGGTACCGTCCACGTTGTTGCGGACACTCTCCTCCGGATTATCCTCCATCATAGGTACATGCTTGTAAGCCGCGGCATGAAACACGTAATCCGGACGATGCTCCTCGAACAATTCCTCCATGCGTTCACGTACACAAATATCGCTCACAACCGTATAGGATTCTATATTCGACCACCCACGAGCCATCATCAAGCGGACATCGTGCAAGGGAGTCTCCGCCTGATCTATCAAGACCATACGTTCCGGGGCGAACTGGGCTACCTGCCGCACGATCTCGCTACCGATACTTCCGGCGGCTCCTGTTATCAGAATCCGCTTACCGGTAAGCTGCTTCCTCACAGCCTCCAAGTCTATCTCGATCTTATCACGGGGCAGTAAATCCTCTATATTCACCTCCCTCAGCTGGGTATGGCTCAAGTCGCTCCTCCCGTCCCACTCTTGGGCGGCAGGAGTCATATAGATCTTTATATTCGCCTTGATCAGCCTGTCCACCATCTCCTGATTATTCCGGATCGCCTCAACCTTTAAGGGAGATACCAACAAAACATCGGCTTGCAGCCTTCTCATCACACCAATCAAATCCTCGTTATTCGGATAAACCTTGACTCCCATTAAATACCGATTCCCTATCTCTGTCTGATCCGAGATAAACCCTGCCAGTACAAACCGGGCCGGATCTTGATTCTGGATACTTTTCGCCAAACTCACCCCACCTTGCTTCACGCCATAGATAAAGGCACGTTCTGCCTTAGCCACACGAAAAGTACTTACATAAAAATATTTCACGAACACACGCATCATCCACATCAAGCTCATAGCCAACAACGCGGAGAGGATCAGATCCCGTTTACGGATATACACCAAATAAGGAGAAAAGTCCGTCAACGCCTGAAACACGACTACGCAAATCAAGCCAAACAAAACGGCGAATCCCACCTTTTGCAAGTCCACGAAAGAGGAATAACGTATAATCCCCGAATAGGTATGGAACAGGCGAAAGCCTACCAGATAAGGAATCAGGCATACCAACAGCGTGACCAATAGATGTCCTAAGATATCCAAGGTTGATAATACCCCGTTATTCAAGGTATACACCAATAATCCGGAAAATAGGATCAAGCAGCAATCCAGCAAGATAATACCCCAATAGGGTAAGGATTTCTTGGAAAAGTACCAGGTAGATAGTCGAGAAAAAGGGTTCATGATAACTATAGTATATTCTTCTTTATACAATCCACGATATAGGCCACATCCTCATCTGTCACACACGGGCCAGAAGGCAGGCACAACCCAACCTTAAACAAAGATTCGCTCACCCCATTCACATAAGCCGGGCAATCCTTATAAACAGGTTGCTTATGCATCGGTTTCCACAAAGGGCGAGATTCTATACCCATCGCATCAAGTCCCATACGCATCGCCTCGACATTGGCATTCGGCTCGCAATCCGTATGTGCGTTAACCGCTACGTGAGTCACACCGCCCGCACCACCAACAGCACCTTGTACCGTTGCTTGATAAGCATCCTCCTGCCCTTTCATCCTCAATGAAGGATCCAAGACAATCGTATTCAACCAATAATTACTATCAAAACGGCCGGAAGGATTCTCATGCAAGGTAATCCCTCTCACATCCTTCAACAGCTCCCGGTATAAATCGCACGTATGCTTATGATGAGCCACATGAGCGTCAGCCACCGTCATCTGACCACGCCCGATACCCGCACAAATATTCGACATCCGATAATTATACCCGATCCGCTCATGCTGGTAATACGGATAAGCCTCCCGAGCCTGCGTAGCGTAGAACATGATCTCCTGCTTAGCCGCCTCGTCCGGACAAATCAACGCCCCCCCACCACTGGTCGTAATCATCTTATTCCCATTGAACGACAGCACCCCATATTTTCCAAACGTACCCAACATACGTCCATCATAACGAGAGCCAAAACCCTCCGCCGCATCCTCTATGATCGGAATCCCATACCGATCAGCGACCACCATAATCTCATCCACCTTATAAGGCATCCCATATAAGGCCACTGTGACAATCGCTTTCGGTGTTTTTCCCGTCTTCTCGATACGATCTTGAATAGCCTCTTCCAATAACACAGGATCCATATTCCAAGTATCCGCCTCCGAATCCACGAACACAGGCATAGCTCCTAAATAAGTAATAGGATGTGAAGAGGCACAGAAAGTAAAACTCTGCACCAATACTTCATCACCCGGTTTCACACCGCAAGCTAATAAAGCCAGATGTACAGCAGCAGTGCCAGCACTAAGAGCTACCACCCGTTTATTCTCTCCCACGAAAAATTCCAAATCTTTCTCAAAACCATTCACGTTCGGGCCTAAAGGCACCACCCAATTGGTATCAAACGCCTCCTTTACATATTTCTGCTCAATCCCCTCCTCGCTCATATGAGCAAGGCAGAGGTAAATTGTTTTCTCTGGTGTATATGCCATAGCCGTATCCATCTAATTAGATTGTTCCATTATCTACATGCACATTCTGCCCAGTGATGCTACATGCTTTCTCACTTACCAAAAAAGCCACTGTTTCCGCTACTGAACGAACGCTGGTAGCTGCCTTCATCGAAGTACGTTTGTAAATTCTATCTTTTTGATCGTCAGTAAGCGTTGAACTCATGGTGGTCTCCATAAATCCCGGAACTACAACATTCGAGCGAATGCCTAAGCCACCCCATTCACGAGCCGTATCCTTTGAAAAAGCCTCAAGCGCACCTTTCGAGGCAGCATACATAGCAAGACCCTTGTATCCCGTATGCGCACTGATACTTGAGATATGCACAATTGCACCACGAGTATGGTGAAGAAGCATATTACGTATAGCGTATTTTGTCATCATCATTGGTGTAAACACATTCACGTCATACATCGCCTTCAGTCTATCTAAGTTTAGATTGGTCACGATATCATCATATGCCATGGCGGCATTATTTACATAAGCGTGCAATACGATTTTATTTCCAACGAACTCCTTAAAGATCGCCTTTCTCACCCCTTCGCTGTCACTTAGATCAACACTTTTAAAAAAGAGCTTACCAGCATATTCAGCTTCCAAAGCCTTAAACTCTTCCGTATGACTACGAGCTACACCATACACTACATGGCACTGCTCCAGAAATACCTTACAAATTTCCAAACCCACACCTCGTGAGCAACCGGTTACCAGTATATTCATGATCGTTTGATTTTACCTGTTCTTGTTAATGAGAATGATTCGACAAATTTTATCCGACGAGGAATCTTAAAGTCCTGCAATTGCTCTTTCAAGTGAGTACGAATTTCCAATTCAGTCAAAGTTGAACCTTCCACCAGTTGAACTTCCGCACAAAGCACATTGCCAAGGATTGAGTTGGCCTTGCCATAAACCAAAGCCTGCTGAACCCCATCGATTTCAAGGATCGCCTTTTCAGTTTCCCCCGGATTAACCTTATAGCCCCCCACATTGATGAGCTCGTTCTTGCGACTCTTGAAGCGGAACAAGCCGGTAGTCTCATCCACCCATTCAATCAAATCGCCCGAATGATAATAATCACCATCAAACTTGAAACTCTCCGACTGGCCTAACAGTGACTTATGAATCAGCAACTCCTCCTCTTGAATCAAGAACTTATCGCAAATAGCCACTGGAATCTGGAAGCAATCCCCCTTTGCCGCAAACAAAGTGCCCGCTTCTGTAGAAGCATACACATTATTGATTTTCGCATTAGGGAAAATCTTTTCGATCGAGTCGTAAAGCTTCTTATCGGATTTCTCTCCACCAAGCGTCACCCGCAAAACGGTCTGATAAGCTTTCTCGAAAGGCAATAGCAAACGATAGAATGTAGGTGTTGCAGATACATGCGTAACAGATTCGTTCTCAATCAGTTCATAAACCTCTGCACGACTTTTATTGAACACGTTCACCAAGAAATTCTGATTCATAAAGGCTTGAAAGAACACTTGCAAGCCCGCCATGTGTGTTGGATTGTAGGCATACGCCCACACCTGACTTGTATATTTGTCGCCCAAGCGAACCGCTCTTGTAAGCGTTTGGACGCTATGGGCCACCTTCTTAGGTTGTCCTGTCGTTCCTGAAGTGAAAATAGTGATTTCTGACGTAGAACGCTTCACTGCATCTACAACAACTCCCATATCCTTAAACATAGCTGAAGTAATCGCTTTTGGCGCATTTATTTCAGCTACATTTAACCCTTCAATCTCAGCCTCGTTCAAGTCCGCATCAAGCAACACCAATGGTGCATTGTTTGCCAATGCTTTGATGAGATTAACAAAGAAGAGATACAAATTCGGTTGTTTATAGAGAGGGAAATAGCTATCGCTTTCGTTGAGCGAAGCAAGCAATTGCCCATAACTATACACAAAGCCGCTGTTCAAAAGAAATCTTTCCATTCGCAATCAAGCAAGCTTCTCGTAGATTTCACCAATCGTGTTCACCAATCCATCCTCGAAGATATCAATGTCAAACTCATCCTCAATCTTTACGGTGAGCTCTGCTAAATCAAAAGAGTTCAGACCAAGATTGTCACGAAGATTGTCTTCTGAATTTAATTTTTCAACTGCGGTCAGATCTTTTGCAGCACGAATCTCATTAATGATATCAAGTACTTTCTTTTTCATTTTGCTTGTTTTTCTTTTTTTACAATTCGAAAATATTCTTTCAAAATTAATATTGAATTTATCGCTGGATTACCTAAAAGCGATTTGCAAGAATCGATTGAATCCAAAACAACCGACCCTGCACCGATATTATTATTATCCCCAATAGTCTTTCCTTGAATTATCGTACATTTTACTCCAAAAAGATTTCTATTTCCTATAAATGTATTACCAGATACATTTACATAAGGATTAAAGACATTAAAATCTCCTATTATAACATCATGTGGTATAATTGTCCCAATATTAAAAATATTATAAGATCCAAGTTTTATGTTAGTAGTAAATACACAATTAGCAGTTATAATATTACCTATACCTATTTGTGGTATCTCATATAATACAGCACTAGGATCCACAAGATTTGGATAGTCAATCTTTTTATTAGTTATATTATCAACAATCGATTTAAGTGTCTTTGGAGAGCCTATTGCAACAGTAATAGATAAACTTGTTTTCCACGTATTCAAGACATTAATATCACCCAAAACTGGACCTTGTGGATAATCATTGGTTGAAGGAATACCATCATCAAAAAAACCAATAAAATTCCATATAGGAGTTTCTCTGGCTTTATTAATTCTTTCTATCAAGCAAGCGACCTCACGTCCAAAACCACCTGCGCCATAAATTGCTATATCTTTCATCTCTCAAACTAATTATGTCCATTAAAAGCCTCCATCGTTGCGTTTCCCTCTTGAGAGATACCATCACGTACGAGGACTTTTTTGATTGTTATACCTATCACTTTTAAATCTGTCAGGAAAGAGCAATGATCCACATACCAAACATCCAGCTTAAACTTCTCCGTCCAGCTGATCGCATTGCGCCCATGGCATTGTGCCCAACCTGTAATCCCCGGACGAACCTCATGCCTTCTCGCTTGCTCTTCTGAGTAAAGAGGCAAATATTGCGACAAAAGAGGCCGAGGACCAATCAAAGCCATATCCCCTTTCACTACATTGATCAACTGCGGTAACTCGTCAATCGAAGTAGAACGAACAAACCTGCCTACATTCGTTAATCGGTCGGCATCTGGTAACAGATTCCCTTCCGCATCCCGCTCATCCGTCATGGTCTTGAACTTGACAACCTTGAATATCTTTCCATTCTTACCCGGACGTTCCTGTAAAAAGAAAGCCCCTGCCCCCTTATTAGCGAAATGCAGCCAAATGGTTATGACAAGTAGTATCGGCCACAGGATAGCCAACGTAAGAAGTGAGAGGATGAAATCAATCACCCTCTTCCAAAAATCTTTGTACATGATCAATTATTAAACGATAAAAGAGGCAAGCTAATATACCCTATAAACAAATAAACTACATCAGCTTCAGAAAATGTTAAGTATTTGGTATTCTAATATTTGAAAACTTTTCACCTCCAGATCCAATTCTCCAAGCGGATATTCGATATATTCTTGAAATCCTTAAGATTTTCAGTCACCATTACCATCCGGTGAATCACGGAGGTGCAACCAATCAATAAATCAAAATTATCTTCCATAGGAGTCCCCGCTAAACGTAGACGGGCTTTTTCCGAAGCAAACATATCGAAAGAATCCACGACAGGCAACCCCCTTAGGCACTTACGAGCTCGTCCAAATTCTGTGTCCTACGCCGTAAACCTTGTATACGCCCTAACTCCGGGCTTCACTCACTTCTTTCACTAAACGACCCACCTCAATAGAATCCGAGTCTTCCCATACGCCATAAAAAAAACTGGCGGAGATTGTTTTTTTCTCAGCCTTGGAACGAAGCAACGATTGGCTTAGACAAGATATTAAATCCAATTTCACCTCATCACTAAGATCCTTCAGTACATTCCAATATGAATCGGATTCAGGTATGATCGCTGTTATTTTCATATATCCATGTTTTTCACAAAGTTAATGCTTTTACTTTATATCACCAAAACATTCATTAATTATCGTATTTGCGAACCTTGTACCAGGGCTCGTCACAGCAGACTATGCTATCTCGTCGTCTACTGCCTGCATTGTACGATTATCATAGGTAAACAACTTTACTATCCTACGATCCTTCGATATTCCCATACACTGGAGGCATTCTCGAATGATTGATTTAACAACCTTTGAGAACTTAGGGGGGGGAACACTCTGACAGCGAAACCATTTATTCTATGATTGGCCCCTAATTTGACTACTTACGACCTGAAATGACGCATAATAGAATTATAGGTATGCTCCACAGTCCAATTATTCATCAAAAAATCATATCCATTTCTCCCCATTACGACACGTCTGTTTCCATCCTCAGACATATACTGCATTAAACTCATAAATTCTTCTAAATTTCCAGATACTGTCCAACGTCCAAAATCATTAGATTCAGCAATTCTTCCAGCATCGGTAACGATGTCTGTTGCCAATAATATTGGAAGTCTACATTCTAAATACGACAACATACGCGAAGGAGTATTTGGAACAGTAAAGCGATGATCAAGCAGAACCAGTCCGACATCACATAAACATACTATCTTATCATATTCGGCTTTTGGTAAATAAGGAATTAATAAAGCATTCTTAGGAAGATGAACATCAAACCATCTCTTTACTTTTGCATAACCAGTACCTCCACCAATAATGATTATATATGAATCTGCCCTTAACTCGTTAGCTTCTACTATTCTAAGCAAAAAATCCAATCCTTGAGGTTCGCCTAAATTTCCTCCGTAAATAAATAAAGTCTTATCAGATGGTATATTCAATTTTTCAAGAAATTCACTATTATCCTTACTAAAATACTCCATTTCATGAAGTTCAACGCTATTAGGACATATCTCCAATTTACTCTTATCTATTTGTTTATTATGCTCTATCAAAAAATCGATGTTAGCAGGAGATGTACATCCAATGTAGTCTGATATGCTATATAGTTTTTTCTCTTTTCTCCTAAACATTTTATATAACAAGCTTTTTTTAGATAATAAGCCTAGATCAACTGCATTTTGAGGGAATATATCTTTTAACATTAAATATGTTTTTGCATTATTTTTATTCTTCAAATACAGAATTACACCATTCAACGTAATAGGAGGCGTAGAATACAATATCAAGTCAAAATGTATATTATTCCAATATTTATTAATTGCAGACATATATTGATTCTCTAAAAGAAGTACCCCTATACCCTTCTCTATATAATTGGTCTTTTGAATATTTAAAGTTTTAACTTTCAATATATGTAATCGACCAGAATCAACAACTTCTGTTTTCCCTCCATATCTTCGTTCATTCGCAGACACGACATATACAGAATGACCTCTCTCTAGAAATAATCTCAATAAGTCTGTATAAATACCCCTTTGAGACACATCTGAGATCCTTACTAATGTTAAAAAAACAATATTCATATATTACTTTATTTTCGCCAAACCATCTTATTTATAATACCTGTATAACTCTGTATCAACTTAACCACCTTAGTGGATACATTGCTATCATCATAAGCTGGTACCGTTAATCCATAATCTCCACAAAGATGCATTTCTACAGCAAGATCAACGGCCTGTAATACTTGTTCTGTAGAAATTGACCCTATAACAAAGACGCCCTTATCCATAGCTTCCGGACGCTCTGTTGATGTACGAATACTTACCGCTGGAAATTTAAAGAAACTAGCTTCTTCCGGAACTGTCCCACTATCTGATACCACACAAAAAGCATGCTGTTGTAAATGGTTATAATCATGGAATCCTAATGGTTTACTTTGAATCACTCGTTTATCAAACTTAAACCCACGTTGCTCAATAAACTTTTTGCTACGAGGATGACAAGAATAAAGAATAGGCATATTATACTTATCAGCCATAGCATTAACCGCATTCATCAAGGAGAAAAAATTAGCTTCAATATCTATATTTTCCTCGCGATGAGCTGAAAGTAGGATATATTTATGTCTTTCCAACCCTAAACGCCCTAATACTTTACTTGAATTAATTTGTTCTATACATCCATCCAACACCTCACGCATAGGAGATCCGACGACATAAGTATTCTCAGGCCTAACCCCCGCATCAAGGATATAACGACGAGCATGTTCGCTATAACAAAGATTCACATCGCTAGTTACATCTACAATTCTTCTGATTACCTCTTCAGGTAAATTCTCATCTTTACAACGATTTCCTGCTTCCATATGAAATATCGGAATTTTCAAACGTTTTGCGGAAATAATAGAAAGGCAACTATTAGTATCACCTAACACAATTACAGCATCTGGTTTTATTTCTACCATCAATTCATAGCTCTTAGAGATCACATTCGCCATGGTCTGGCCTATGTTTTCACCAACCACATTTAAGTAATAGTCAGGCTCACGCAAAGCTAGATCTTTAAAAAACACTTCGTTTAAAGTATAATCATAGTTCTGCCCTGTATGAACAAGATAATGTTCAAAATACTTATCACACTTTTTAATAATGGCAGACATCTTTATTATTTCAGGCCGAGTACCTAAAATAGTCATTAATTTTAATTTTCCCATATAGCCAATCAATATAAAGGATAAATATCTTTATGGTTATCAACCCACTCTTTCATCTCTATAATCATCTGTTCGTAAGAAGGTACCTCAAAATCAAAATCAGTACGCTTATTGAGTAAGGTCTTATCTAAAACCAATTTTTCAGACTTCGCTATCTGAATCTCGTTATTTCTAAAGTACTTATTAAAGAGACATAGCAAGTTATATTTATTAATACTTTCGTTATTTACCAAATTATATAATCCGGTAAGGTTTGTTTGTAGAGCACGTTCCATTGCTTTTGCAAGGGTTAAAGTAGTAACCCCTGTCCATATAGCTTTTGTAAAGCCATTTATTGGAGTATGTTGTTTCATAAACCAATGAAAAAGGCCTATTCCATGTTCATTAATGTCCGGACCAATAATAGAATTTCTAAAGGTAAGGTTTTTATCATCCATAATCTCACCCAATGCCTTTGTCCTATCATAATAGGAACATCCATCAGGTACGGAGCACTCATCATAAGGTCCTGTATTACCAGCAAACACACAATCCGTACTCATCTGGATAAAGCGTGTCGGAGTATCTGTCAGCCAAGCTACAATTTGATGAGGAAGATAACTATTAATATAAACAGCCTTTTCAGGAGCCGAATCAGCAAATTGATTCAACAAACCAATGCAATTAATTATAGCATCGTAATTGCCTGTAGTTACTATATTTTTCAAGAAATCTATATCAAATGCATCTCCACCAATCCATGTACAAAAAAGAAATTGCTTGCGAGAGAACGCATACACCTCATGTCCTTGCTCTTTAAAATAAAGCGCAATAGTATGGCCAGCCATACCGGAAGCACCCAAGACTAATATTTTCATACAGGTAGTTATTACTCAGAACGTATTTCCTTAGTTTTCACTCTTGCTTGTAAACCCAGATCTTCACGAATAAAATTAAGTCTATGCAACATTTCCTTCATGTCCTCCACATCGAGACGGGTGGTATTATGGGAATGATACTCCTCTACCTGCTCAACCTTATGAGAACCCTCAGTAAAGAACTTATCATAGTTCAAGTCTCGGTTATCACATGGAATACGGTAATAGTTACCCATATCAACAGCCTTGGCCATCTCCTCACGGGTCACCAACGTCTCATAGAGTTTCTCACCGTGGCGGGTACCGATCACCTTCACCTCCGTATCGCCATACACAGGATCCACCTTGGCATAAACCTCTTTCAAAGCCGTAGCCAGCGTAGAAAGTGTAGCGGCAGGGGCTTTCTGCACGAATAGATCACCATTCTCACCATGCGTGAAGGCATACACCACCAAATCCACGGCATCATCCAAAGTCATCATAAAACGAGTCATATTTGGATCCGTGATAGTGATCGGCTTACCATCCATCATCTGCTCTACCCACAAAGGGATCACCGAGCCACGGCTCGCCATAACGTTACCATAACGGGTACAGCAAATAGTAGTCTTTGCGTTCTGTCCCAAAGCACGACCTTGAGCAATAGCAACCTTCTCCATCATAGATTTAGAGATCCCCATGGCGTTGATAGGATAGGCAGCCTTATCGGTAGAAAGCACCACCACATTTTTCACACCATGAGCGATAGCGGAAAGCAACACGTTATTTGTACCCTCCACGTTCGTACGCACAGCCTCCATAGGGAAGAATTCACAACTAGGAACCTGCTTAAGGGCAGCGGCAGAGAACACATAATCCACACCAGTCATAGCGAAATCCACCGCTTCACGCTGGCGAACATTACCAATATAAAATTTCACCTTATGAGCTACCTCCGGACGTTGTGCCTGCAAGAAATGACGCATATCATCCTGTTTCTTCTCATCTCGCGAGAAGATACGAACCTCCTTAATGTCGCTATCTAAGAAACGACGAAGCACAGCATTTCCAAAGGAACCCGTACCACCTGTGATTAGCAGGGTTTTGTCTTTAAAAATTGACATGATATATATTAAAATTATTACTTCCCAGATAAATCTAAAGCTAACAGACTTAAATCATTTTTATTTGTAGCTATAGGCTGAAAATATAAAGTATTTGCATCATTCCTCCCAGAAGGAAAACGAAAGACACCAAACTGAAACGCATAAGGCCAAAGATCCTTCCTCTCCTTGTAGATCTCCCTAAATCCCTTTTCCATATTTCCACAATAGAGATGCACATACATATCCGTGATGCCAGCCCCTCGCTTACGGCTCGTAAAGAGCTTGAATAAAGAGCTATCCCTTCCGTCCGGTTCCACCGTAGACGAGAAGACAAATTGATCACCGCATTGGCATCCATAGATGCAAGATCCGTCAATCGGTGCAATCCTCTTTAATTCCATCGTATCCGGATTCATCAAGTAAATATAATTCTTGGCGAAGGGAGCATCCGTTGCATACAACAAGCCTTCTCTCACCGGGAATACAACACATCCCCTATATTGCTGGTCATTCCAGGCTACCCGTTCCACCCTTTTGAAATTATCCGTGATCCTCCAGATTGCAGAAGCCTCATCGAAATCCCCGGTAAAGGCCCAGAGACAATCCCGATAAGGATCAGCCACGATAGCATGCACATGATTGATGACACCCCGCTCAAATGTATAGACCACCTCCCATTGATCGACAGACTTCCGCTTGTATATATGCACAGGTTCCTTATCCATATTCATGAGATATCCCCCAAACACTACCGCATCGTCAAAACCTCTTATGCCCTCTATCTTCGTAAAAGCCAAAGGGCGCAAGCCTTCCCCGATAAAATACCCTCCGGAGCGTTCGCCCGACAACAGATCCAACTCAAAAATATGATTTCCCCTAGAAAGCAAAACACGATTCTCATCCAAGGCGATAGAGGCACGGATACCGAGTCTTAACAGACGGGAAAAAGGATTTATCGCACCTATAAGAAACTCTTTGGCACTATTAAATATTGGATATTTATCTAACACTTTATTCCCAGCCAAAACCCACAAACATCCCCTTTTATAGCAAATAAGTTTACCCTCTTGAATGAAGCATAAAGGAGCAAAACCTTTCTCTAATCTATTTACCATGTTTATAACATTCTCTGCAATTCTGGATATTGTATTTTACCAGAATTAGATTTAGGAATAACAGCTATAACAAGTACACGAAAAACACTCTGATTAAAACCGGTTTTTGCTACCAAAAAATGCTTTATATCATCTTCCAATCCATTCTGTGTCACAAAAACAGAAATTCGATCATCCACACCAACACATGCGCAATCAGCTGTAATAACCTTCACAAATTGCTCAACAGCATCCAAATTACAACGATTACCCATAACCTTCACAAATCTTTTCATACGTCCCTCTATATAGAAAAAGCCATCTACATCCCTTTTAGCTATATCGCCCGTATAAAGGATTCCGTGATTTTCATCGCCCAGTTGTAAATCTTGTCGTTTTTCAGAATATCCCCAACAGACATTCTCCCCCTCGTATACCAATTCTCCCTCAACATCGGCATCCTTTATGACATCGCCTCCGGCATCTATCAATGAGAATTTACCTCCTGGTATAGCTATGCCAATTGACGCGTATTTATCAACCGCCTTGTCATGAGGAAGATAACTCATTCGAGGAGAGGCCTCTGTCTGGCCATACATTACAACAAATCGCTTATTGTTTGCCTCTGCAAAATCCACATATTCCTTTACGTAAGCAGAATTCATCTTACCCCCCGCTTGCGTCATTGTCTTCAAATAAGGCAAATCCATACAGAAAAATTTTAAACGTCTCAACATCTCATACGTATATGGAACACCGGCAATAGATGTCGCTTTTTCTTCTTTAATAAAGTCCCAGAAATCACGCTGCAACACTGTTTTATCAGTCAGTAAAATAGTAGCACCTTTAATTAAATGAGAGTTAATAACCGACATACCAAAACTATAATACATTGGCAACGACATCACGGGGCGTTCATTCTCATCAATCTGAAGATACTCTGCGATAGACTCCGCATTACTTCTCAGATTTTTTTCAGAGAGCCTAACAAACTTAGGAGAAGCCGTACTACCTGATGTAGTCAAACATAAGAGTAAATTTGGGTTGATCGCTTTATCTTTTTCACTGAAATCCCTATCGTACCGCATTTGCAGCATAGAATAATTTTCATATTTGTAAATAACAGTACCAACAAATTCTCCAACCCTTTTTTGAGATAACCAAATGAACTCAGGATGATAGATAGCAATAAGATGCTGAATAAGCTCTATGTCCTTACTTCCATCTAATAAGACACATGGAATATGTTTAGTCATACATGATATATAACCTAACAAGGAACCCATTACGTTTTCACAAAGAATGAAAACAAGACCATCATACGGAATTGCGTCGTGAAATTTTTCCGTCTCAACAGTTAACTCAGCATATGTAATAGATTCTCCTATATCAGATCTTATAGCCAATCTTGAGGAATACTTCTGCAAATCAAACATCTTAGAACGATATATTATATTTTCGCATAAGAATCAACACCGCAGCCTTATAAGAATTTATATCCATAATATCATCAGATTTTATTTCAATATCAAAGGCTTCCTCAAGGTTAGCGATCAAAACCATTTGACCTACAGAATCCCAATTGCTAACACCTTTATATACCAAATCCTTTAAGTATTTTTTATCAATAGCAAAAGCATCGACAAATGCTTGATTAAGTTTTTCTAAATTATTCATGATAACAACATCTATTAATCGTTTATTTAAAATATGGATAACCCCTACTATTCTTAGACATTAGATAGTTTATAAGTTTAGAAGATTCTTCAAATTCAACTAGGACATTATCAAATCTTTGAGATTTGATAATTCTATTATCTAAGAGATCTTTATATCTATTCAGCTCTGCTTGATGCAACATTCCCCACTTAGCTTTTCGCTCCTTAACCTTTAAATCAATAGTATTATTTCTCTCTATTTCTATTCTAAAATTCCGAACACTATACCAATCATCATCACCCCAATACCAATTACCAAAAGCCTCTTCAGCCACATGTCCAATAGTATTATGGTGCCTAAGATCTGTTCCTAAACTACACACGAAAGCATTATGACTCACACAAAAATGCCATGCAGAATAAATGCCATGCGGAGATGGAATGTCCCCTTCAATATTATGCCGCATCATATCTTTGGCTAAAGGACCTATGGCACAGAGAGGATTCAATGGATGCAGACTTATTTCAGCGTCAGGCATCCTCATCAAGAAAGTGGGCAATAAGCCTGATACAACAGGTGTCCTTTTTGGATTATACACACATTCAGGGTAAACGAAATCTCGTTTTAATTTCTCAATTGGAGATGGCTCATTTTTATAATGTCGTATTACAGGCATAGCAAGAGTGCCTTCTTCTCCTATCAAACCACGAAGTTTATTTATTATCTCAAGAGGAGACAATCCCGTAGCTTTTAATGAGTCGTATGAAGAGTGAACTATTAATAAAGAACCTTTACGAACTCCCCAGCCCTCTAAACGTTCAAGAATCGCATCAAAATCAACAGTATGTATGTCTGTCACAGGAAATATACTTGCCGAAACCGTATTAGGATTATATCTCGATACTAAATTGTGATTATACCAATACATTTGTCGAAGTAAGACTTCAATCCTAGGTGATAACAGAGCTATCTTACTATATATTTTAAAAAGAGACATTGACATAAGACTAGAGATTATGAGATTTATCAATCCTGATTTTATAGAGATATCTGGCTATTACATTTTTTATAATAATCCAACGAACTTGAAGCTGATAGTTCAATGGAGGTCTACTTTTAGGCGTCGCATTATTCGCATGCTCACGATGCAGAATCAAAGCTTCATCTATAGCTTTAATTTTTGTTTTTCCACAAGATAACATACTCCCTATCCACCAATCATGAGATCTATAAATTGTAGGGAAAGGTACCACCAGTTCCTTATAAAAGGATCTGAAAGCCATACAACATCCAATATAGCTAAGCCTATATATATTTCCCAAGAAAGAGGTTCTTACACCACCTCTTAATTTAAACGTTGACTTAAACCTTACATTCAAGTCTGAATCTGTAAGCTTTGAATCATGAATCACTACGGCAACATGGGGATTTTCAAATTCACGAAGTACCTTATCGACTTTATTAGGCAACCACACGTCATCTTGATCTGACAGAAAGATAATATCCCCCAAACAATGTTCCACCGCATTTTGAAAGTTTTTCACAACACCTGGTTTATAGGGATTATCATATATCTTCACCCTTTTATCAGACTGAGCGAACTCTGTCAATATTGACAATGAATTATCAGACGATTCATCATAGGATATGATAAGTTCATCATCCTTTCTCAACTGGCTGAGTATAGAAACAATCTGATCTCTCACATATTTCTCTCCATTATAAACAGCCATAGCTACAGATACTTTCATTACTATATTCTATTTACAAACATTATGTATAAACTCTTTTAAACACAAAAGAATAATGGAAAAACAACAAATACAGGCAATAGGCAGCAGGCCCCGGTTTTGATAAATCCCAAGTAAAGAAACCTGTCAAGCAAATAGTAAGCAAATAGACAAACAAAGCAAAAGCAGGAATTGATGGATAACGATGAAATTTATTTATTAATATTCTTAATACAATTCCAAGACAAAAAGGAATAGTAATTACACCCAAAACCTTAAAATCAAGATAATAATACAGAATTGAAGAGAAAGCAAAATTAAAGGAAGTTGCAGAAGAATTAATGTCCACAGAAGTCTCCTGCAATGTATTACCTACAAGCTCATATGAGCTATTATAATCTATTCCGACCAGTGAGAATATCCAATCAAGAAGCTTATTAAAACCTAAAAATGTAGCCTCTCCAAAATAACAACCACCTAGTTTATCCAAAAAATAATCAGAATTCACCGCATAGTCTAAAGCTCTAAATGGACCAACTAAATACACAACAATTTCCTCTAAAAAATCGCATAAAGAATCGTACAAACTAAGAAGAACTATATCTATACGATCTGTCTTTCTCAAAGAACTCAAAACACCTGTTATCATAATCAATATCATAACAAATATTACAGATTTTGTTATTTGACGTTTGTTCATACTATAGCATCCGACTATATAAGACATATCGACTTTATACAAGAGCAAACAAATCAAAACAAATTGCAGAACAAACATTAATATAGTACCCTTATCAAATCCTACTAGAAAGACCAATGTAATATAGAAAAACAAACACAAAAACACTAAACTAAAATTTCTTTTCAGGTATAAGAACGCAAACAAGACCATTGAAAAATAAGATAACGGCACCGTTGCATTATTAAAAATGATCATGGCTAAAGGAGACCCATATAATTCATAATCGATGCTAAGCAAATGAGCTTCAGCAAATGTAGAAATTAATATTACATCTAAAAAGCGATAAACTAAATATATTGAAAATATAGCAAATAACAACAATGCAATATTAAAAACTCTACTACGTAAATAATAATCCAAATTCTTAGTAGGATTACAAAGCGCATATACTTTACTTCCAAAAACGTAATTTGCCATCAAAAAGCCAATATTAAACGAAATATAATAAGAACATATCAAAAAATATGTAAACAAAGATACATCCTTCATTGAAAACATATTAAGCAATGATATAACAACCAATAAAGACCACCATATCGTATGAATATTAACACATAATCGTGAAATATTGTCTTTACAACAAATTTTATTTATCCCAACTAAAAAAATCAGAAAGAAAACAATTACAAAAATAAGCATATCAAGCCCTCAGCATTAACATATACAGTTCACATAGCTATTTAAACAAATCAGGGAACTCACTCTCTAATAAATCTTTCTTCCAGACTGAATAAATAGGCTTAGTAGACAATTCATTAAGTTTAAATGAGATATTAGAAAGAATATATTTTACCGTATAAAACATATCAGATTTATTTTTCCCGTTATTATCAATATATACAATATAGCGGCGTTGCGTCTTTAATTTATTATGATAACAAAACAAAGGGAGTAACATTTCTCCCATAAATCCAAAAACCCTTCTATAATAGGCATATGGTGAAAGTTTCACATACTTTTCTACCTCAAATAATATATTAAACAAAAACTCACAATAACGATCAAAATATTCTTTCTTCATTAAAAACATATTTCTCTGAGGCACATCCGAGGAATGATAAAATACATATTCTAATGATTTTCTATATTCAGGATACAACTTCAATACTACTTTCTCCATAACCGCCATATCCATAAAATTCAAATTCAAGGCATGACGCTCTAATATATTCATTCTAAACGGAATAGACATTGGCAAAACAACATCAAAATTGAAGGTATCAACATTTAGTAAAAGAGATTTCGAATGCATACGAAACCATTCTTCGGAAACTACAACAGCTTCTTTCTTCACAAAAGGTTTAGTTCTAAAATCAAAATATCTTCTATAATGACAAAGCCCTATATAATCAACATTACGCAAATTTTTCCAAGCCCAATACAATGCGGTTAACTCACAATAATGTGGATTTTTATAGCTTATATTGTCTCCCTCATCATCCCCCTGAAAACCTAGATCCTTCTTAGATATAGCTTTTCCTACATGTATCGGTAAATAGATATCATCATTAGGAACATAAGCCTCTTTATGGCAACACACTAATATTTTAACTTTATGATTCTCCATTATTTACATTTCTAAATTTAATACTTGACTCACTACCTGATCCATATCATAATATTTGTATTCCGCTAGACGCCCTCCGAAAATTACGTTCTCTTCTTTAGCTGCCAATGCCCGATATTTCTCAGCCAATTCATTATTAGGAGTATCATTCACTGGATAGTAAGGTTCTAACCCATCTTTCCATTCTGAACTATACTCTTTAGAGATTACTGTTTTGGGACAAGCATCTATCTCAGCTCCGAACATCTCGAAATGCTTATGCTCAATAATACGGGTATACGGCTGTTCATGAGAAGTATAGTTCACTACGGCATTACCTTGATAATTCGTGCAATTTTCGACAGTCATATCAAACGAAACTGTTCGATACTCTAATTTACCATAATAGTAATCGAAGTATTCATCAATGGCACCCGTATAAACAATCCGATCAGCTATGGCCATTAGGACTTCCTTTTTGGCAAAGAAATTCGTATTCAATCTCACTTCAACTCCAGCCAATAAGCCTTCGATCAGTTTATTGTAGCCACCAATAGGAATGCCTTGATATTTATCATTGAAGTAATTATTATCATATATGAGACGAACTGGTAAACGACGGATAATGAATGCGGGGAGTTCTGTACACTTACGCCCCCATTGCTTCTCGGTATATTCCTTAATCAAGATCTCGTATATATCTTTACCCACCAACAACTGTGCCTGTTCTTCTAAATTGCGGGGTTCAGACACACTTAAATCTGCCAGTCTCCGTCTTGCCTCTGCACGCTGTTCCTCAAGTTTCGCTACAGCTTCGGTTGGTGTAGTCACACCCCACATCCGATAGAAAGTATTCATATTGAAAGGTAAATTATATAATTCGCCCTTGAAATTTGCTATCGGACAATTTGTATAACGATTGAATTCCACAATAGAATTCACAAAATCCCATACACTCTTGTTATTCGTATGAAAGATATGCGCTCCATATTTGTGTACATTAATGCCCTCTACTTTCTCACAATAAACATTTCCCCCGGCATGTGATCGCTTGTCAATCACCAAGCAAGTCTTACCTGCTTGCTTCGCCTTATAAGCGAACGTAGATCCGTACAATCCGGAACCAACTATTAAGTAATCGTAATGTTGCATCATATGATTAAATTTCGTGTTTTACAATCTGTAAACCAGCCTCCAACATTTTTCTATAGAATACATTATAAGCAGTATCTGAAGGAGTATAATCCATAAAAGGGATTCCCAATTTATCATATTTACTTTTGGCCAAAGAATGGCACTTCAATAGCTCAAAAGCATTAATACCCAAATCTTGCAATTGAGAAATCACTTTTTCAGCTTGTAGAGTTTCCACATAAACCAATCGATAAGCAATCCTCGACATCGATTCACGAAGTAATCCAAGATTGCCATGCAGTACATAGAAATAATCCTCTTTCGTATGCTCCTTTTGTAGCTTCAAATCGACAATCCACTCATCTATATATGGAATTAAATGTTCCACAACTTGTTTATCACGCATATATAAAGTTGTTTCTATGGACACGTGAATATTCGCAGCCTTTAATTCAGACAATAAAGGAACAAGGGGTTTCCACTGCAACAGTGGCTCACCTCCCGAAAGCGTAACGCCACCTCCACTTTGCTCAAACAAGGAGCTGTCCTTTAATAACTCTTTCAATAAATCTTCTGAGTCATACCGTTTAGCGATAGGCGCACATACACTAAATGGGCACTCTATGATAGAACGAGCACCTCCTTTTCGCTCACAACTTTCGCATAACAAGGAATATACGCCCAATTCCTTTAGGCATTTCTGATTGTCAATATAATATTCTTTACCAGAGAGCGCTTCCGGATTGCAACACCAAGAGCAACTGAACGGACATCCTTTCAAAAAAACAGTCGTACGAACACCTAGACCGTCATAAATACAACCTCGCTGGATGGAGATTACATTAAGCGCGCTCATATTCCCCGGCCCTAGCTATCAGGTTATCTTTATATTCTTCCGGCAGGTCATTGAAATAGGCACTAAAGCCCCATACTCGAACGACCAAGGTCGGATATTTTTCCGGATGCAATTTTGCATCTATCAAAGTTGCCCTATCATAGACATTTAACTGCAACTGATACAATCCTTTCTTGAACGCATCCCGTAAAATGGGAACCAACTTGTCTGAATTATTCAAATAAACCGGAGGAATCACATAATCCACCACATTTCCGTTCAGGCAATTTACAGGATAAGACAAAGAACTCGCAAAGTCCAAGACTTCCGCAATATCAATCGTAGAAGATAGAGGAGAAATGTGTACCGCAAATGGCTCACCGGCATTCCGACCATCCAGTGTGGCAGAGGCTACTTTTCCCCGCGAAATATAACTTGGAGAACTTAGTCCAAACTTCACGTTATACCCGTTGGCGGTAAGTTTTCCTATCGTTTCGCTCACCGTTCCAATCAACTCCTGGCTTAGACGAAGAACATACTCGTCACATAAGCCAAACTTCTTGTCATTAGCCGACTTGAACAATTGCTTTATATCAAGGTGATTCTCATAATCGGTCTGTACGATCTCCCTGCATATGCCCAAGGAGACCAATCCCTGCTCATAAACGTATTTCTTGATGTTCAACAAGGAATTCACCAAATTGGGCAAGCCTAGTAATTGGGCGCCTTGATACATATAATCGCTTCCCTGATGCGCAAAGTCTTTGCCTGAACGGATACATGACTCATTGAATAACGACATGATGGGGGAATAATCGTAATCCTTATCAACAACAACCGATCGTGTCTCTTCCGCTAAATTTCGTTTCACCAATTGTAGCAAACCGCCATAATCCAATTCGTCTTCCATCTCTGTCAAGGCCTTCTTTAAAGCATTGCAAGCGAGTATACTTATGAATGGATTATTTTGATCCGAGGATTTTCCTATAATCAGAGGTTCCCAACAGGCTGACGTACCCACATTCCACACGTCCTCGTTCCGATAACCAAACTTCACCATATTTTCCATAATAAGGGTCTCATTCATAAACAACGGAGATCCACAACCATTCGCCAAACACCTTATCGAACGTTTCCATGTATCCATTGGTGTCTCCTCATTGACCCGGAAGATGAGTTTGGGATCAGGGATTCTTAATTCCTCAAAAAGTTCCAAGAACATACGGGTCAATTCATTATCGGTATTTTTCCCATTCTTGTCAACACCTCCCAATATAATATACTGACCGCTATCACCTATCAGATTCAAGCTCTTCATGGGAGAATCCTTGCCCAACAACAAGCACATTTCTTTTAGCAAACCTTTCGCCTGCTCATAGTTTAGCCTATTGGCTTCCACATCCTTTTTATAATAAGGATACAATACTAAATCCATACGACCCAAGCCCACATGCCGATGCCCCACTTGCCATAGCAATCCATTGTAAAACAAGATTTTTTGTATGGCCTCCACCAAAGATTGACAATCTCGATAAAGCAAGTCCGGAAGTCTTTTCGCCATTGCCTCATAGCGCACATCCTCGTATCGTTGCTCCGATATGGCCCTCGCCTTATCTTCAATCGCCTTGGTCACTATATGCAAAGTGCCTATGAAATCCGAATTATCCCCGCTTCTTTCAGGAAGACTACGCATTATCTCACGTAAATCAGAATTGATTATCAAGGCATAGTCCGGCGTTATACTGGTTAACGGTTCAACTCCCGCCCTAACCAAACGAGTCTTGGTTGGATCATACGTATAGATAAACCCATGGGCCAAACAAATATCTGATCTACCTATTATCTTAGCCATCAGATTTGCGGAAGAGAGGCTACCCGGCAATTTGTCATAATAACAATGATACTTAAACAAAGTATCCCATATCGACATACGATCAAAAGCCTTTTGATAAGTTCTAATTTTTAATCGCAAAGCTCCGGATGTCGCTTTCTTTATTATTTCTTTAATCTTTCTTTTCATGAAAACCTTGCTTTAATTTTTGGAAGTATGAGATTGCTCACCAAACCATATATTGAGTTTCTAAGCACATATTGAGATATCATATAGGCGATCGAACATGCCAATACCGCAACAATCACAAAAGTCCATCCCTCAAGCAAACGGCCAATCGCATAACATAACGGTACGAAAAGGCAGGCCCCTATCAATGACTTGGCGGCATCCGCATAATGATTCACCCGAATAACCGTATCACGCCTCACGAAATATTCATTCACCAAAAATATCTGCACCTCCGCATAGACAGACGAGATTGCCGCACCGACAGCCCCATATCGGGGGATAAGTATCAAATTCAATATAAAATTGGATACCGCACCACTGGTTACACTCATTAAGAATTGCTTATCCTTTCCCATGCCCGTAAGGATCTGGATACCATTCAAGTTATTTAGCCCTATGGCTATCAACAAGACGGCTCCAACTTGCATGGGCAATATGGCTCCCTCAAATTGAGAGCCAAAAAACAAGGGAACAAAGGTAGGCGCTACCAGGATTATTCCCATAGTCATCGGAAATACCAAAAAAGAAACAATATTCAAGGATTTTTGCATGAGAGCATTAACGCTCTCCATGTCATTGGATTGCATAAAACTTGCGACCCTTGGCAAAGCAACCGCTGATAGGGCTGTGGCCAATGGCAAAACGGCTTTTACCAGATGTATTGCCGAATTATAATATCCCACTTCTGAATAATCGGCCAAGAAACCCAGCATTAACGTATCCAACATCACATAGATGCTGATAGCGACAGAAGAACCCAATAACACCAAGACAGCTTTCAAATGCGTCTTACATCCCTTGAATGTAATATAAGGTCTTATTCCTAATTTCAAAACCTTTAAATAGTTCCAAAATTCATTCGCAATCGTAGAGAAAAGGCTTAGCAAAACGTAATTAACCAGATCATGTTTGGTACGAACAAAGACGAACAGCAATAGGATACTGACCGTGCGAATAACCAATGAGCGAAATGTTATATAGCCAAACTTTTCTTGCCCCTTAAAAAACCACTCTATCTTAAAAGGCGTCATATAAAGAGATATTCCCGCCAACAGAAACAATAGCGCATTCTCTTTCAATTGATCTATCCACAACACGGAACCTATGAAAAGCAGACTAATGACAAATGTCGATACCAGTTCAATGCTAATCATTTGTGAAAGGAATCGTTCCATTTCTTTCAAGTTGCCCTGCCGCTTCGCAATTTCACGAATCCCATATGTCGGTATGCCAAGAACAGCGAACAGGGCAAAATAGGAAGCATAGGTATTGACAAAATTGACGATACCCACACCGTCCGGATCCAACACCCGCGCAATATACGGAGCTGTAATGATAGGAAACAATACGGCAGAAATCTGCAACAACAGATTATACACAAAGTTCCTCTTTATTGTCTTTGCCATTGTAAATAGTAAGCACTCAACCATGTACACCTTCTTAAAAATCAAGAAGATGAACTTTTGAATATTTCCTCAAATCCGCAACTAAGCTCTTCAGCGTCCTTCTTGCGTCTAAACGTCCTCTCATCACTGAATTAGCAGATAAATTGAGGCTGAAATACCCACTTCTGCCCACAATATCCCCTTGCCCCA
>NZ_JAMOKU010000062.1:0-29916 GCF_023656845.1 Parabacteroides sp. Y3-G-102
CCTTCAGCATACGGAGCTTGAACTCCATGCTGTAATTTTTACGTTCTCTTAACTTGTTTGACATGTTACACACGTTCTTTTAATTGTTAATTACGTGTGAAGTAAATCTGTATCATGTCACTTCTATGTCGGCACATTAAAAATGTAATTATTTTGAAATAATATGCAGCGTTTATCGTTTTATAAGCATCTAAGCTTATATAGTCATAAAAACAAGTTAGACATGAAGCCATTGATTTTATCTTTTTTTGCAGTTTTATTAGGATACTCATTCTTTTTCGATAAAGATGATGAAATAAAATTGCGTAATGTTGACCAGATATCGTTGGAATCTAATTCTACGATGCCTGAGAGGGGTGATTCTGTCACTTTGTATGCGAAAAGGCTCCCTAATACTCCGGAATATATTTTACGAATCGCAAAACCGGAGGATTATCTCTTTACGAAGTAAAATTTTCGTGTTAAAATATTTGTTTATTTGACGAATATTGCTATGTTTGTGCCCATGTAACTTTTAATGCGTGGGATATGGATTTGAAATCTACTCAATATATAGAAAAAACAGGAAGTGTCGCAAAGGCATTCCTGTTTCTTTTTCTTCTCTTTCTATCAAGCATATATAATCTGTTTAAGTTTGCCAGCCTTGAAAATGAGGAGGTAGAAGTATCAGATATGGTGCTACCTTCTAAGACTTCCGGTGATGTCGAGTATATAGAACAAGATGACTTATCTGCAAACTGTAAATTCCTAATCGATAGAACTACTCACTGGTTGGGCTGAGTAAGCCCTTATCTGATCCGTGCGAGTGCATAGAAGGATAAGGGGGACTTATTTTAGATAATTAAACGATTTTCTCCAATAGATTGTATTCCGGTATATCTTCGAGGAAAGCATACGTCTGTTTCTCATAGTCAATTTTGCAACAAAAATGACGGATGCCGTTGCTTACGGTTAAGTATTTTACGTGTAAGACCATGTTATAACGTACGATTTGATCGAATACTGCGCTTGTTATCTCGATGTGTGGAGCTTTATATTCAATAATCATTAGAGGTGCTAGAAACCGATTGTATGCAACGGTATCGCATCGTTTGGATGTTCCGTTTAGTTTTACCGCTACTTCATTCGCTAAAAGTTCTTGAGGATAGCTTTTTTCCGTGACCAAATAGTTCACGAAATGTTGTCGTACCCATTCCTCTGGCGTTAATGCGACAAATTTTCGGCGTACAGGATCCCAAATAGAAGGCTTTCCTGCTTTCTCCGTAACTTTGACTGAGAATTTTGGTAGATTTAATGGGAGCATTTGCTATATTTGCTATTTATATTCTAAACTAAAATGCACCTCAAAGGTAGTTATTTATGAGAACAAAACAAGAAATCGTAGAAAATTGGCTGCCTCGTTATACCGAGCGAAAGCTAGAAGACTTCACTAAGCACATATTACTCACTAACTTTACTAAATATGTCGAGATATTTGCGGATCATTTTAATGTCCCGATTTTGGGATTGAAAAGTTCGATGCCCAATGCCTCGGCAGAAGGGATTACCATTATCAATTTTGGGATGGGAAGTGCGAACGCTGCTACAATCATGGATTTATTATCAGCAGTCATGCCCAAAGCGGTGCTTTTCCTCGGTAAATGTGGAGGATTAAAAAGAGCGAATGTATTAGGGGATTATGTATTGCCAATAGCGGCGATCCGAGGTGAGGGAACGTCGAATGAGTATTTACCACCTGAGGTACCTTCATTGCCCGCTTTTTCAATGCTTCGTGCTATTTCTTCCGCCATACGTGATCATGGAAAAGATTATTGGACAGGTACGATTTACACGACAAATCGCAGGGTTTGGGAATACGATAATGATTTCAAGGAATATCTTCGTAGTACGCATGCCACTGGTATCGATATGGAAACCGCAACCTTGCTTACTGCCGGTTTCGCTAACCAAATACCTACGGGTGCATTGTTGATGATATCGGATAAACCGATGGAAGAAGATGGTATAAAAACAGAAGCGAGTGACCGGAAAGTAACTCAACAATTTGTAGGAGAACAGGTAATGTTGGGAATTGAAGCTCTTCAACAGATTTTGGATGGTAAGAAAACCATCCGTCATATCCGTTTTAGTTGGTAATAGCGAAACCTCATAATTTATGGCAAAAAAAGAAATTACTTTCGAGGAGATTTGTAGGGATATAACAGCAAGGAAGTTTCAGCCTGTTTATGTGTTAATGGGCGAAGAGCCTTTCTTCATCGATCAAATAACAGATTTGTTATTAAAAAGCGTATTAGAGGAATCTGAGAGAGATTTCAATCAGATTATTCTATACGGCGCAGATACAGATGCTATTTCTATTATCAATGCGGCACGTCGTTTTCCGATGATGTCCGAATATCAATTGATCGTTGTTCGAGAGGCTCAATTAGTGAGAGATATAGAGTTGCTGAGCAGTTATGTGAAGAATCCTTTGTCATCAACTATTTTGGTCATAAATTACAAATATAAGACTTTAGATCGCCGTCGTGCGTTAGCGGCCGCAACCGATAAAAACGGTATTTTATATGAGTCAAAAAAGATCCCGGATTATAAAATGCCGAGTTTTATCACCTCTTTGATGCAACAGCGTTCTATCGGTATCGATCCAAAAGCCGCTCAAATGCTCTCAGATTTCCTTGGAAACGATTTAAACCGTCTCAATAAGGAATTAGATAAGCTGGCAATTATCTTGGCTGAAAAGGCCTCAAAACGCATCACACCGGAATTGATCGAGCAAAATATAGGGATTAGTAAAGAATACAATAACTTTGAGCTGATAAAGGCACTTGCCATGAAGGATATATTAAAGGCTAACCGGATCGCTCAGTATTTTGAGAAAAACCCTAAAAGTAATCCGATACAGATGACACTTCCTGTATTATTTAACTATTTCTCAAACTTGCTGATTTGTTATTATTCAAAGGATCGATCGGAATCAGGATTGATGACCGCACTTGGTTTACGGGGAACTTATCAAGTAAAGGACTATCTTTTGGGGATGAAAAATTATCCAGCGATGAAAGTTTTTAATTTGATCAGCGATATCCGAACAACTGACGCAAGATCTAAGGGAGTGGAAAACTCTTCAGCGACAGATGCAGATTTACTAAAAGAATTACTTTACAAAATTTTACATTAAACAGAAATCATAGACTTAGTGCAGGCAAAAGGGCCTTTTTTCCTAGAATGATGAAAAAGTCAAACTGGAAAAAGAGGCCTTTTTGTTTATTTATCAATTAATTACGCATATTTTATCTCTCTGAGATTTTAAAATTTATTCAATCACGTACCTTCTTCCTCAAAAATTCCAAGAAATCCATACTTAAAGTTATAATCGGTATAGCCATAGATTGCCTTCATTATCCGTTAAAGGAAAAATAGACAAGTTGGCAGTAAAATAAATAGAGTAAAATTATATTGTATACGAATGTAACCGAGAAATGGATGTTTACAATCATATATACAATAAAAGTATTTGAGTAGATTACAAATGTTGGTGGTTTTTGTAATCATTATATAGACGTTACAAATGTGTCATGTTTACATTACTAATATAAATCATGGATTACTATATATTTCTTTATCCACGTAAGATTTGCTATAAATTATAAATAACCAGTTTTTTATATAGAAATATTGATTGTTTACATTAACTAAACATGTTTTTTCGTCTACAAACGTATAAAAACCCCCTAACTATACATCATATGTATTATTATATTTACATATAAATCAGATATATATGCTATTTTTCTAAAGTTTTTCTAAATACTCTATACCTCCTTCTTGAACACGGTTTACAGTTCTACCCATCACATATGTATCGGTGCGACACATATGTGTCAATTTAGTTTTATAAAAATAAATTGCACAAATGGAAATATTGGTTTATCTTTGTATCCGGTTTACTTTATGGACATTTATCTTAGTAAACGGTCATAATGGCAGTATTCTAGTAAGAATTTAAGATATGTATGAATATGAGAGATCGTATTTTAAAAATAATGGAACGTGAAGGACTTACCCCTTCTAAATTTGCCGAATCGATCGGTATACAGCGTTCGGCAATGTCACATATTATATCTGGGAGAAATAATCCGAGTTTGGATGTTCTGCTAAAAATACTGGAACGGTTCACTTATGTTGATTCTGACTGGCTATTGTTTGGCAAAGGCGAAATGATCCGAGAACATGTGTTAACTGAACCTAATTTGTTTACAAATATGCTTGAAAATCGTCCCAATGTACAAGTTGTTGCCGAAAATCGCAAGGAAATTGGGGTTGAGACACCTGTAAACATCCAGAAACAACCTGTTGTAGAGCAAGTTATATGCCAAGAAAAGCCTTCTAAAAATGTTAGTAAAATAATGATATTTTACTCCGACAATACGTTTGATACTTTCGTCCCTGAAAAAAACAAGAAAGACTAAGGTAAACTGTTCGGTATATACGTTATATTCATGTATCTTTGCGGATAAATTGAGTAATCGTGTATATGAAGAAGTACATCTTAGACATGAAGGTGACTGAAAACTGTCACCTTCATAAAAATTATTGCCTGCTAAAGTTAACCTCGGATGGGAATCTTCCAGAGATGCTTCCCGGACAATTTGTAGAGGTTCATGTAGAAAACTCTCCTACAACATTCTTACGTCGTCCGATTTCCGTCAACTATGTAGATAAGTCTAAAAATGAGTTGTGGTTATTGATTCAACTTGTTGGTGATGGCACGAGAAAAATGGCAGAATTCCGTCCCGGTGATATTGTAAACATAATGCTACCACTGGGTAATAGTTTTACAATTCCTTCCAAGGAACAGGAGAACAAAAGACTTTTGCTGATTGGTGGTGGTGTTGGAACCGCTCCGATGTTATATCTAGGAGCTTGTTTAAAAGAAGCCGGTTTTGAGCCTACTTTTCTACTTGGGGCTCGTTCTAAGGATGATGTATTGCAATTAGATGAATTCCAGAGATTTGGTAAGGTTTATATCACAACCGAAGATGGTTCGCTAGGCGAGAAAGGGTATGTGACTAACCATACGATCCTTAAAGAGGTTCGATTTGACCAGATTTATACTTGTGGTCCTAAACCAATGATGGTGGCGGTAGCGAAATACGCAGGTGCGGAAGCTATTTCTTGCGAGGTTTCTCTTGAGAACACGATGGCTTGTGGCATAGGTGCTTGTTTGTGCTGCGTAGAGAAAAACAAGGAAGGTCATAATGTGTGTGTATGTACAGAAGGTCCCGTATTTAATATTGAGAAATTGTCATGGCTGAATTAAATGTAAACATTGGGAATTTACCGTTGAAAAATCCGGTAATGACAGCATCCGGCACGTTCGGATATGGTATAGAATATGCTGATTTCATGGATATTTCACGTTTGGGGGGTATTTTCGTGAAAGGTACCACTATCCAACCTCGTGAAGGTAATGATTATCCAAGAATGGCGGAGACTCCTTCCGGAATGTTGAATGCTGTGGGGCTTCAGAATAAGGGCGCCGATTATTTCGCTGAGCATATTTATCCGGAGATCAAGGACATCGATACGAATATGATCGTAAACGTGAGTGGGTCTTCGGTTGAAACGTATGTCGAGTGTGCGGAAAAGATCGCAGAGTTAGATAGGATTCCCGCTATCGAACTGAACATTTCTTGTCCGAACGTAAAGCAAGGTGGTATGGCTTTCGGCGTTACTACGTGTGGTGCAGGAGAGGTTGTTAAGGCTGTTCGTAGGGTTTATCCAAAGACACTTATTGTAAAACTTTCTCCTAATGTAACTGATATTACGGAGATCGCTAAAGCTGTTGAAGCGGAGGGTGCGGATTCTGTTTCGTTAATTAATACGATGCTTGGAATGGCCATCGACGCAGAGAAACGTAAACCTATATTATCTACAATAACTGGAGGTCTTTCCGGGCCTTGCGTAAAACCTGTAGCTCTACGTATGGTATGGCAAACGTATCATGCGGTAAAGATTCCAATTATAGGTTTGGGAGGTATTTCAAATTGGAAAGATGCCGTGGAGTTCATGTTAGCTGGGGCTAGTGCTATCCAGATCGGAACTTATAACTTTGTAGATCCAACTGTTTCTATCAAGGTTATTGATGGATTGAATGACTATTGTGACCGACATGGTTTTAAATCAGTAAAAGAGTTGATCGGAGCATTGGATATTCAGAGATAATCTAAGTTCATTTATAGACTTTATTTTCATTTTTTCAATAATAAAAAAGGATGTGTTCGCTTACGCAAAAAGAACACATCCTTTCTTTTTATTATGAAAAATTATTCGATCTCTAATACGGCCGGACAATGATCAGAATGTACGGCATCGTTTAATATATAAGCGGCTTTAACTTTCGGCTTCATATTGTCGCTAACCATACAATAATCAATACGCCATCCTTTATTTTTAGATCTGGAATTGAAGCGATAACTCCACCATGTATATTCTTGCTTATCCGGATTCAAGAAGCGAAATGTATCCGTAAAACCTGCGGATAAGAAGCGAGTCATCCATTCCCGTTCTTCCGGAAGGAAACCACTGTTCTTTGCGTTCCTGATCGGATCATGAATATCTATCGGCTCGTGGCAAATGTTGTAATCGCCACAGAGAATTAAGTTCGGACGGGATTTCTGTAACTCAACGACATATTTCTGGAAATCTTCTAACCATATCATCTTAAAATCCTGCCGTTCATCCCCACTAGTCCCGGAAGGATGATAGACACTTACGATCGATACATCCCCGAAATCCGCACGGAGGAAACGTCCCTCATTATCATACTTCTCGATCCCCATTCCATACTCGATATGATCCGGTTCCTGTTTCGTAAGAATGGCCACGCCACTATATCCCTTCTTTTGGGCACTAAACAAATAAGACTTATATCCTAAAGTCTCGAATGTTTCCGACGGAAACTGGTCTGGTTGTAACTTTGTCTCTTGGATACATAACACGTCTGGCTGTTCTTGAGCCAACCATTCGGGCAAGCCTTTACCTACGGCAGCCCTTAATCCATTTGTATTGTACGTTATTATTTTCAATTTTTCTAAGTTTAGAGGTGAATGACTTTTATTCTGTCTCAAAGATACAACTTTTGACGATTTTACATTGTTTTCATTCCATAATCGGTACATAGAAATTTTCTATATTTGTATAACTTAGAATGAATGACAGACTATGCTGGAACATTTGAACGATATTTTAGAGAATACTCAGATAACGGCCTCGACCGCCGCCGTACGATTAGCTATCAGCTTCGTGCTTGGCGCTATTATCGGTGTAGAAAGACAATTTCGCCGCAGGGACGCTGGTATGCGAACCTTTACCTTGATCTGTATGGGATCTGCCGCCGCCATGTTGATATCTATCTGGATACCACAAACCTATCCGAATTTCTTGAATGGAGATCCGGGGCGTATCGCCGCCCAAGTCCTTACAGGTATTGGTTTCTTGGGAGCAGGAGCTATTATTCAAAGTCATGGAAGCGTGCATGGACTCACTACGGCGGCTTGTATTTGGGTAATGGCTGTAGTAGGTTTGGCCGCTGGTGCCGGTATGTTCTTGGCCGCTTCTATCACTACGGCATTTACCTTGTTCGTATTGGTTTCTTTAGAAAGGCTGGAGCGACGTATGTATTTGGATGGTGTTAATAAAATACTTACGATAAATTGCTCAACCTCGACTCCCGATCTTAAAGGTATCCGGAAAATCTTGGAAAATAGGAGCATATTTATCGTAAGTCTTTCTTATGAGCATAATTACGACAAGAATACATCGACAATTACCTATAAAGTCAATGTGAAATCCAAGTCCTCTTACAGTGAGTTATTCACTGAGATTCGAAAACTTGGTTACATTTCACAAATACGTCTTCTAGCTTGACAATGCCGTTTATTCAAGTTCACCCTTTAGCATATGCCCGGCGATACGAGCCGCTTCCTCAACGTATTTACCGCAAGGACGTTTGGCATAATACTGTTGTGTGCGTGCGGAAGGAGCGGGATTCGTCGATGTCTCTTCCGGAGGAAGAAGGCTACGGCAAATGATCGTCCCATGTTTCTCCTTGAATAAAGCCGCCATTTTTTGTACCATGCCATAGTTGCGGGCACGCGCCTCTTGATCTAGCGGATCAAATACCGGATACTTAAATCCGGCTAACATCGCCATTGCGTTTACGGTACCACAAACCTCACGCATGCGTCCGACACCTCCTCCAAAAGATACAGACATCTTTTTCGCCAGTTCTAAATCCAACTCGAAGACATCCGAATAAGCGAGGAATACAGATTGAGCGCAATTATATCCGGACTCGAAGTTGTGGACCGCTTGGTTCACACACTCCTCTATATCAAAGGATTTCATAGTCAACACAAGCTCTGTCCGCCTTTACCGGGCCAATAATTCCTTTAGCGACCGCTACATGTTCCGGATGATTAGCGTACGTATTTACATCTTCCAAGGTAGGCAATTCAGTAGTTAAAATAATATCCCAAGTCTCCGCCGGATTACAATTAAAATCTACACGGATCATTTTCAATACGTCTATCTTATTGATTAAGGCTTCCAGTTTATCCTTAATTTCTTGCATTTTGGCTTGCTTCTCAGCCGGAGTTTGAAACTCCCTCAACTTAAACATTACAATATGTCTGATCATAATCGCTATACGTTAATTATATATATTACATCTGTTCATCCAAATACGAATCCTTGTATCCAAGGAAATATAAGATACCATCGAGGCCAATCGTAGAGATAGATTGCTTGGCGGTCGCCTTAACCTTTGGTTTGGCATGGAAGGCGATACCTAGACCGGCGATACTAATCATCGGCAAGTCGTTCGCCCCGTCGCCAACCGCTACGGTCTGGCGAATATCTACGTTTTCCACTTGTGCGATTAGGCGTAATAACTCCGCTTTCCGCTTCCCATCTACGATATCACCCACATGATTACCCGTTAGCTTGCCATTCTCGATCTCAAGCTCGTTGGCGTATACATAGTCGATATTATATTTTTGTTTAAGGAAATTACCGAAATAAGTGAAACCTCCGGAAAGGATAGCGATCTTGAAGCCCACCTTTTTCAAGATACGCATCAAACGGTCTACACCTTCTGTGATCGGTAGATTCTCGGCGATCTCCTGCATCACGGATACGTCCAACCCCTTTAATAAGGCACAACGCTGGCGGAAGCTCTCGCAGAAATCGATCTCTCCACGCATGGCTGCCTCTGTAATCGCTTTTACTTGATCGCCAACTCCGGCACGTATCGCCAACTCGTCGATAACCTCCGTCTCTATCAAGGTAGAGTCCATATCGAAACAAATCAGACGGCGCATACGGCGATACATGCTATCCTCTTGGAAAGAGATATCCATCT
This sequence comes from Parabacteroides sp. Y3-G-102, assembly GCF_023656845.1. Classification (NCBI taxonomy): domain Bacteria; kingdom Pseudomonadati; phylum Bacteroidota; class Bacteroidia; order Bacteroidales; family Tannerellaceae; genus Parabacteroides; species Parabacteroides sp. Y3-G-102. The sequence continues at coordinate 9,425 of NZ_JAMOKU010000062.1, forward strand.
CAAGCTCCGTGGAAAGTTTCATGAACTCCGCTTTCATGCACTCCTTGTTTTTCGGAGTACCACGTACGGAAAACTCCACGCTCGCCTTGGGAGTACGGGCATTCTCGTCCAACGGGATACGTCCCGTGAGCCGCTTGATATCATCAATATTCATATCTTGCTCCGCTACGATCCGGGAAACACCCGCGATTTGCTTGGCCGTAAGCTTACGGCTTAATATCGTGATGATATACCGGTTCTTGCCCTGCATACCTACCCATTTACTATATTCTTGCTCTGTAATGGGATTGAAACGGATATTGACGTCTAATTCGTAACTCTTGAACAGTAGTTCTTTCAATATATCGCCGGAATTTCCTTCCGTGCTTTGAAACAAGATACCCAATGATAAATGGTTATGGATATCCGCTTGACCGATATCGAGGATAACAGCGTTGTTCTTGGCTAGAATCTCCGTAAGAGCCGCCGTTACACCCGGACGATCCGCTCCATTGATATTTATCAGTATTATTTCGTCGTTTTGTGCCATATTTGTCATTCTATTAGGCAAAAGTACGTAAGAATTATCGAAAAAGAGTATATTATATTAAACATTTTTGCTTATATTTGTTTTATCGTATTAACGACAAAATGTTTAATGAGAACCTGGCAACCTTAAAAAGTCCTGACCGGCAGGCGAAATGTATGAGAATCCAATTTGAAATCAAGGAAAAGTTGCCCGACATTATTTCTGAAATACTTCATTCAGATAAGTGGCTGACTTTAGTGAGAGATGAGAATCATGGATTGCGACGTGTGACGATTAAAGATCCCTACTTTGATTCAGAAGCATGCGTCGATATCTGGGAGCATGAGATTCATGTAACGACAGCTTGGTCTAACTACACCTATCGAATCTATCAAAAAGGTAATTCTGTTTGGTGCGAATACATTGGCGCTTATAGAGGATTGCTGGAACAAAACCTTTTGCCGACGATGACTCCGAAAGAAAATATTCTGGATTCGGAAGTATTGAACAGTTCTTTGTTTGGTGACAGAAAGGAGACCTTGAGAAATTACAGCGCGGAAAACCTTAAGCTGAAGAATTTTAGGCGGGATAATTTCGCCGCGGAATATCAACTGGCTTCTCCGCAAGACCATCCTAAGATCGTATATGATGAGTTTATTAAAGAAGGGGTTCCAATTCCCCCTCCTGAAGATAGAAAAGAAAAGTCCGGTAATTAATACCGGACTTTTTTTATTTGAGGATCATCGCATGATACCCGAATCCTCGTCACTATTCCAAAGTTTCTTATTGGCCTCCTTGAACTTACGGCCGAAGTCAAAATTCCAAGAGAAGGTTAGCATCAACATTCGGCTGAAGTCGTTCGCGTACATGTTCGTACGGCTGGGAGCGTAAGCGTTCCGATTTTCCTCTACCCGTTTGTACTGGCTGGAGAAAGGCATCATCAATCCGGCTCCAACGGCGAATTTACCTTGATTGTACCGGAACATAAACATATGGATATTCTCGCCACCATGCAATAATTCGCCGACAAACGTATTATAGCTACTTTGTATCTGGAACATAGCCATGAATTTCTTGTACATAGCCATGACGGAAGCCCGGTAATACCAATTGTTATAGGTATGCGAATAACTATTTCCTTCGCTGATATAACGATTGACTCCACCTGCCACGGATAGGCTTATGATCCGCTTGATGATAGGGCCGACACGTAATGTCAAGTCACCGCTTAGTTTCTGCCATCCTTTTTGGTTATCGGTAATGCGAATGAACTTATTATTTTCTCGTATCACTTCCTCCATGATCCGGTCCGGGCTATTACTGTAATAAAAGTTTAAGTCTCCGGTGAATATTCCTTTTTTATATAGATAATTGGCTTGCATGTCATAACTCTTATAGGGTTTCAGATAAGGATTTCCCCGGCGTATCTGTAGCGTATCGATATATTGCTCGATGGCGCTTAGTTCCGATAGGCTAGGTGAGACATTATTTACGCTACCGTTTACCCGGAAATACATATTATCCGTAAAGTTATATTGTAAGGATACCTTTGGGCGGAACGTATAATATTGATAATCTTCCTCATCTTCTTGCTTGAACCATGAGCGGGAGACACCTATTCCGGCGGTATAATTCAACTTCTTGACACGTCCGCTGAATTCCGTATAGAGATACGTCTCCGACTGTTTCATCTTGGTTCGTCCTCCAACCGTTCCGCTGTAGGTGTTATCCGTCCACGATTGGGTGTGTTTCAATCCTCCTCCCAATCGACCGGCCTCGAATTGCCGTTCGTAGATTCCCTCGCCGATGATGGAATATTTGTCTCCATCCACGTTCGACAAGATATCCGATAAGAGGATATCGTTTTTCCATTCTTGATACATTTGGTTTGCGTTCGTATGTATGTACGTACCTACCATATTAAGTATCAATGTCTGCTTATGTGGTAAGGAGCGTTGGTAATAAAGGTCGAGGGAAGGACGTTTGGTAGAGTTGCTATTTGGATTCCAAGCGTATGTCTTATCCTCGGGATGATTGTTGGTATACAGGTTCTTGCCGCCACCTTTATCCTCGTCTGATAAGAAATAGCGTAGCGTGGCATTGAAATAATAATGGTCGTTATCTACCAGATTATAATTAAGAGAGAGGTTATGAGCGGTCTCGGACATTCCTCTTGGCAGACCTTCCGAGGTACGTTCCATCGTCTCCCCATTCTCAAAGCGGAAGGTCTCGACTCCTTCCGTCCAGATATGATACGGATTCCGGTAACGGACGGCGTATTGCAATCCGAACTCTGATTTCTTATGATTGAACTTCACCGATACTTGATCGTCTCCAAAAGAGGTGGTCGGCGAATTACTAAGATCCAGATTGACAGAACCTCCGCTAGTTTCCCTCCGGACAATGTAGTCGAGTACGACAGAGGCGTTACCGTAACGTAAGCCCGGATTATCATGATATTCTACCCGGATTACCTCCTGTGGCGATAAGCCCCGGATATCGGATAGCTCCACCTTGATACCGTTGATGCAGAATTGAATAGTCCCTTCATTCGGTAGCGATACGCTATTCCGGATCGGGTCTACTTCCAAACGAGGAAGCATCAAGGCGTTCAATAGATTGATGCCATTGCTGGAAGCCGCTTTTTGCTCAGAGGTAGGGAACGCGATCTTACGGTCCGCCGTATTACGGATAGCGGAAGCGTTGACCGTGACTTCATCTAAGGATATAGAGGAGGATGCCAATGAGATCGTACCGAGATCTATAGGCTGGGAAAGTCCCAGCACGGAGACTACCGAAGTCTTGTAACCTATGGAGGAAACAGATACTTGATAATCTCCGGCCTTGACTTTCTCGATCCGGAAAAGTCCTTTACTATCCGTCGTCGTCCCTGTGATGAATGCGGAATCGGCTGTTTGAAGCGTGATATTCGCGAACTCAAGAGGAGACTTGTCGGATAGATCGATGACTTTCCCCCGGATCTGTAATTGTTGTGCCCGAATACCCCAAGAAAAGGATATAAAAAGGGCTGCCATAATGATTTGTTTCATTATAGTACGATTTAATGATTAAGAAATAATGTATGTATGTGCTTGTTACTTAGTCCAAATCTCTTCTCCGTTCAGACGGATCTTCTGGATATTGTTGATACGGATATGCAACGTGAGATTTTTATCTTGCCCGGCGTCCCTCGCCCCGCTAACCAATAATAGAGAATCGTGGCGGCTGACTTCCGGCAAATACCGTTTCTTTCCCTCGTAATAGAGCAGCGACCGGTCTTTTGCTTCCAATATTTGTGCCCGAGGAAATTCGGAGGCAGTTCTTGTGTCGACCTTTATGTTTTCCGCTTTCAACTCCGGATTATCTATCTGGATAATCTGAAACTTTTGCGTGAAACCTGTAAGGCATTTTTCCGACGTAAACTGGGCAGCGCCGAAAGTGAGGGCTGGAACGATATATAATGTCCCTATCAAGGCGATAAATACGCGATTACTTTTTTTCATGATTGTCTTTATTTAATGGTAGATATATATAATGTATAGGCTTTCGTAAGCTCGTCGATACCTACATCTAGCAGGTGCATCTCCTTGAAGACGGCGGGAAGTACCTCTTCCACGAACTGGTTATGGCGCATCTCACGGATTTTTTGCTCGGCGTCGGAAGCAACGAAGTAGCCGATCCCACGCTTGTTGTAAATAATCTCATTCGCTTGCAGACGTTCGAAGGAACGCATGACCGTGTTCGGATTTACCTCCATCTCTACTGCCAGTTCCCGTACGGACGGGATACGGCTATCGGCTTTGTAATTACCACTCAATACCCGGTCGCAAATCCGCTCGGCTATCTGGATAAATATGGATTGATTCGTATTGTAGTTCATCTTAGTTCCTTTTCTTTAAGTTTTAGATAAGCGACGTATAAGACCACGAGGGTAGCGATGAGAAATGCGGGTGTAAAGGCAAAGCTTAGCCAATACACGGCGGTATAAAGCGGGGAAGCCTCGTAATAAAATCTATCCATGTCTGGCTGGATATTCAAGGCGTTTATGCATAGATAGAGAATTCCTATGATAGAGGCTGCTATCAATATATATCCGCCACAAGCGATTCCTAAGGCATACTTCCGGAACGTGACATAAGAGAGAAACATCAAGGAGCCGGCAAACGCCAGCATGGTGAAATCTTGCAAGGTCATGATAATGTCCTTGAATGCTACAGGCTGTATATGAATGAGCATTGAGGCTATTCCCGTCCCAGTCCAGAACGTGACTTGGTATGTTAAGAATACCACGATGCCTTCGATTAGGATAGCGGCATATTTCTCTTGGTTGCTCGCGGGAAGCGTTAAGAACAATCCTCTAGGGCGGTGTATCATTAAGTTTACGTAGCTACAGAAAGCGATAAAAGTTCCTAATGATCCCAATACATATAATGTAAAGGTACGGAATCTCGTATCCCATAAAATGGAGGATAACAGGAAAAAGAAGAGGACTCCGAGGATGACCAACACCCCATAAGCTAATTTCTTCTTATTCTCTATCCAATCTTTGCGAAGTAAAAGATTGATGCGTTGTATACTGAAATCTGTTTTCATAACTATGTGTATTTAGGAGTTCATGATTCTTTGGATCTCTTTGGGATACGTTATCGCCGCGTTAAAGAGCAACTCTAAGGATACGGCTGTCTCTTCCTTGTCCTCCCGTGCGGTGACGCCTATTGTCCCTTGCGGGGTAGGCTCGGAATAAAGAGCTTTCTCTTCCGGCAGGAGTGGTCCGAAATAAAGTTTCTCGCCGATCTCGTTCAACGTCTTATTCAATAGGATTTGCCTTTGGTCTAAGATCAATACCGTGTCGATCAAGCTTTCCAGATCCCTGACCTGATGCGTGGAGATAATAACCGTCTGATTGTCATCTATCAAAGAGGCTACCAGTCTGCGGAATGTCGCTTTCGAGGGAATGTCCAGCCCATTTGTAGGCTCATCCATTAGAAGCAGGGGCGTATGAGCGGCCAGTGCCAAGGTTATCGCCACCTTTTTCCGTTGTCCTTGAGACATTTTCGACAGGCGATCGGATAGATTGATCTCAAACGATTCTACGCAAGCCTTGCAGATATCGTCTCTAAATGTCGGATAAAAAGCCGCGTACATCTTTATATATTCTATGGCGGTGACCTCAGGCATGGAGATTTCCTCCGGCAATAAGAAGATCTGTTGCAAGAAACGAGCGTTTCTCTCGGAAGGAATTTCCTCCAATACGAGGCAAGAGCCTTGATCCGGAAAGATCTGTCCGCTTAGAAGGTTTAGAAGCGTAGTCTTTCCTTCACCGTTCTTTCCCAATAAGCCACAGATGTGTCCCGATCCAACCTCAAGATTGATACGATCAAGTACCTCTTTTTTGCGGCTATAGCTGAATGAGAGTTCTTTTAATGTAATCATATGTTTTGCTGCTTTAGTGTATTAGTTTAATAGTACACTGCAAATGTAGTGGAAGTTTTTGAATAAACAAGAGGGAAGGGTATTTTTTTCCTTTTATTTTTCAAGATGGCAGTACAAGGTGATTAAAGGGAATCTCTTAATGCTATTAGCCTCTTTTCCAAGAAGGATTAGCGGTTTGCTCTTGAAGCATTGCTAATTTTTCAGTTGGTGCATGATCATCTAACGGCTGTTGGAAGATCATGCACCAACTGTTAGATGATTATGCAACAGTTGTTGGATAATCTATACTTAAAGATGAAATCGCTAAGGATTCCCTGTTATCGGTCTAAAGGTAGGGGAGCGGGAAGCTAATGATTCTTGATGATTTTGCGGTTCTCTCGGGGAGAAAAAGGTACTCTACTTCTAAATTTATGTTGCAAAACAGTTAATTTTTTATCGATGTGTGCGCTAAAACATATAAAAAAGCTTGCTAATTTGCAGAAAATCGCTATATAATTTGGTGGAAAGAAGTATTTGGTTTTATATTTGCACCCGTTAAAGACAAGTAAGTGTCTCTTTAGCGAAAGAAACATGCTTGTTTACGATCCTGAAAATCAGGAGTCGGGAGTTTGTCCCCCGGGAGATTCCCCCGATTAAGTTTAACGTAAAATTGAAAATATGAAGGTAAGAGCTTATGTTCTCATCGCATCGGTAGCGTTATTAGGAATGTCTGCCGGTTCGAAAAAGGCGAAACTTACCGAGGGTGTGAACCCCGGTGATCTAGCTCCGAGAATAGAGTTTTTGGGAAACGACGCTAAAGCCAGTTTCCACAACCAATTAGGACGTTATACATTGCTCAACTTTTGGGCGGCTTACGATGCGGAATCGCGGGCTCGTAACGTGCAATTGGCGAATGAGGTTAACAAGTTTGGTCCGGACAAAATCGCGATGTGTTCGATCTCTATGGATGAGAAAGAATCTATTTTTACCGAGACGGTAAAGATTGACAAGTTGGATCTGTCAACGCAATTTCACGAAGGACTGGGTAAAGAGTCAGAGTTGTACAAGAAGTATGATTTAAGAAAAGGTTTCAAGAACTTCTTGATTAACGACGAAGGAGTGATAATCGCCGCCAACGTCACCCCGGAAAAACTGACCGAGATTCTGAAAGTAATTTAATCAGTATTATTTAGCAAAGAGGGCTGTTCCACTTCAAGATGGGACAGCCTTTTTTTATCGATTCACGAGTTTTCGTTTCGAGAAGATGAAATATCATGTATAGTCTGAGAAGGAAATGTACGCTTTCTTTTTAAGTCCGTGTTTATTATTAACTCTTTTTGATTTATTAACCCTAATGGATAGGGTGATTGAGAAGGTCCTCTGTCTTTACTGTAAATGAACAACTAACATCCTATAAATAATGAGATCTATACTTTTCTTTATTTGTTTGATCTTTACCTTTGAGGGACAGGCGCAAGAGGTAGAAAAATCCCATATGTGGAAAGTAGAACTCTCCGGTGCCTTGAATAATAATTCAGCATGGGAGGTAGAGCCATCTGTTACTTATCTACCGATTCCTTATGTGGGAATTACTATGGGGTTGCTTTTCTGTAATACGATTGAGAAAGATAGTTATACGGGGTTTTCAAGAGATAATCAGTGGTTCTGGAATTCAGATGAGAGTAATCCGGGCTGTCATTTCTTTGCGTTACGTCCGGCCATCCAGTTAGTAACTCCCGCTTTTAAATTCGGGAAAGACAAGGATACGGGACTCTCTTTGGTCGTTTCACCCGGATTAACCATTCCTTTGCCTGTCAATCAAGAGTTTAATATAAGCTATGTTCCAAACACTCCCGGGATATGGATACCTCAAAAATTCGATCATATAAAGAACAAGGGAGGTAAATCGTTATTTTATCATATTAAAAGTATGTTGAGCCTCGATATAGACCAGCGGTATATATTCTCTTTGGGGTATATATTCTCGAATTTTGATTTATATAGTGGAGGGCGAAACTTCGTTGTAGAGGGAAAAAGGCTTAGTATGCCCCGGATTCGTTTTATGCATTCGTTCTTTCTAAGTATTGGATATCGCTTTTAAATCGTTTCATACATTGTCTTTCTCGTTTAGCCCAAAAAGGGAGAGCCTTAAAACAGCTCTCCCTTTTGCATAAGCTTATATATAATAATGTATAGGATTTATCGAATGGCTTCCACTTCTTCCGTACGCAAAGGGATCTTCTTTCCTAATAGACGAGCGCCGTTCTCGGTAATCAGATAGTCTTCCTCGTTACGTATGCCACTGAAATCCTTATATGTAAACAACTTCTCGTAATTGATGAATTCGGTGAACTTGTTCTGGCCTCTCCATAAATCCATTAATTCAGGGATGAAGTATACACCCGGCTCGATGGTCAAGACAAAACCCGGTTCCAGCTTACGTCCCAAGCGCAACGACTTACGTCCGAATTCCGTACTCTTCGGCTGTCCGTCATAACCAACGTATACCTCTCCCAGATTCTCCATATCATGTACATCCAATCCCATCATATGGCCTAAGCCACAAGGCATAAACATGGCGTGAGCACCGGCTTTTACGGCCTCCATCGGATCTCCTTTCACGAAACCAAGGTCCTTTAAACCCTCCATGATCACTTTACAAGACAACTCATATACATCCACGAAAGGAATACCCGGGCGCAAAGCCGCTACGGCAGCCTCATGGGCGGCTACTTGAATATCATAGATGTCTTTTTGACGGGTCGTGAATTTTGAGTCGGCCGGGATGGTGGACGACATATCTCCGGCATATCCCATCTCAGTCTCGGCACCGGCGTCCAATAACAGCATATCACCGCTCTTAATCATATGACTATGATCATGGTTGTGCAAAGTCTGCCCATTGATCGTGGCGATGATAGGGAAGGAGAGCTGGTAATTGTTGGCGAAAGCTACTTCCGCAACGGCAGCCGCTACATCCGACTCCCGGATTCCCGGACGTACGGTACGCATGGCAGTCAGGTGCATATCGGCGGTTACGATACAGGCTTTCTCGATCTCGGCGATTTCTTCCTCGCTCTTATAATTCCGTTGGTTTACGACACCCATGATGAAAGGTACGGAAGGTTTCTCCGCACCGGGTACGATACCCAACCATTGGAATAACTTGATCTGGTGTTCCGCACGATACGTCGGCAGATAATGGATTGGCTGGCCTTTTTGCTGGGCATTCTTCAAGTATGTCTCGATCTCCTTGAAAGGACGGACCTCCTTGATACCTGCGGCCTCGCTCTTCTCTTTTAGGGTGGGCTGCGTACCCATCCATACAATCGCGTCTATAGTCAACTCATCGCCAAAGATGATCTCCTTATCGTTATCGATATCGATGATAGCGGATAACCCGGCGTATGGCAATCCGAAGAAATACAAGAAGGTAGAGTCTTGACGGAAGTGATACGTATTATCGGCGTAGTTCATCCCACTCTCGTCGTTTCCAAGGAATAGCAACAAACCGGAACCTATGGTTTGTTTCAGCTTAGCCCGGCGGGCCATATAAGTTTCTTTACTGAACATAAGGATTATTTTTTGTTAGTGTACCAAAGATAGTAATTAATGTAATATACTAGGCCGACATTCGAAATTATTTCTTACATTAGCCCATGTAAAATGTAACCTCTGGTACCTTATGAAGATTCAAAGAATTCAAGAGCTTACTGATGCCTCCATCGTCTGTGGCTCAGAGAAACGGGAGAACGATGTGCAGTGCGCTTTTGCCAGCGATCTGATGAGTGACGTGCTTACGCTGGATTGTGGCGATGTGCTGTTGGTGACAGGACTTTGTAATTTGCAAACGATCCGTACCGCGGAGATGGCGGAAGTTTCTTATATACTTTTCGTGCGGGGGAAGAAAGTAACCCCGGATATGCTGGAGCTGGCTCGTGAGAACAATATGGTTCTTCTGGAGACAGATCATTCTATGTATCATACGGTCGGAGAGCTTTATAGCGCGGGGCTCCTTCCTATATATTAAGAAAGGAGGTCGTGAGATATGCTATTTAAGTTTGAGTTGGAGGGCGGTAATTTCTCGAAGGCGGGTTATGCGTCTAGCCAGATAAAGAAGGTCTTGAAGCAATTGGCTATCGATCCCCGGATCATTAAGCGGGTGGTCGTGGCGCTTTATGAGGCGGAGGTGAATATCGTGGCTCACGCTTGGAGAGGAACGGTTGTCGCTGAATTGGACGCTGATAAAATATCTTTGGAACTGAAGGATGAAGGGCCCGGAATCCCGGATATATCGCTAGCTATGCGTGAAGGGTATTCGACGGCATCCGAGGCCGTGCGTGAGATGGGATTTGGTGCCGGAATGGGACTTCCAAATATGAAGAAGAACGTAGATGAATTAACGATCGAGAGCCAAGTAGACGTAGGTACCACGGTACGTATGGTCACATGGTTTAATAAAGAAGGAGCGTAGACCATGGAGGAAGCTAATTTTTATCATGCCTTGAAGATTGACAATGACCGCTGTATAGGCTGTACGCATTGCATGAAAGAGTGCCCTACGGGAGCGATCCGTATCCGGGATGGTAAGGCTTTGATCCATAAGGATTGGTGCGTGGATTGCGGCGAGTGCTTGAAATCGTGCCCGACAGAGGCTATCTATGTGGAGCAGGATGACTTCCAGCGTATATTTGATTATAAATGCAGGGTAGCGTTGATGCCCACGGTATTTATCGGGCAGTTCTCAAAGTACACGACCGAGAAGGAAATTATCAGCGCCGTTATGGAACTGGGCTTTACCCATGTTTTCCAAGTAGAGTTTACCGCCGATATGATCCATAAGGAAATGGTACGGCAGATGGAAAACGCCGAGGAAAAACCGGTGATCAGTTCTTTTTGCCCCGCTATCGTCCGGTTGATACAAGTCCGTTTCCCTGCGCTGGTGGATAATATCTTATTGGTGAAAGCGCCGGTAAACGCCTCGGCCACTTATTATCATAAGATATTGGAAGGGCAAGGTGTTCCCTCGGAAGAGATCGGTATCTTTTATGTTACGCCTTGCGCGGCGAAAATCGCGGCGTTGAAGGGAGCGGAAGGTTATTCATCTACGATCAAAGGCGTGATAAATATGGATACCCTATATAATAAGGTATACCATATTCTTAAGAATCGCCCGAGAGGATACGAGCCGGAATGTGAGCTTCCTCCGCCATTAACGAAAAAAGAGATGCGATGGAGCCAGACAGGAGGGGAGGCCAAACATTTCTCCGGTCGTTGCCTCGCGATCGATGAGATCCATAATGTGATCGATTTCTTGGAACGAATGGAAACGACCAGCGAGGTACGTAACGTAGACTTTCTGGAACTGAGGGCTTGCGACCGTAGCTGTGCCGGAGGTGTATTAGCCGTAGCGAACCGTTTCCTCACGGCCGAGCGTATCATGAAGCGATCCATGAACCGGGATAAAGTACCGATGATATACGCCGCCGATAATTTCGAGGCTTTATCCTATTTGAGGCAGCATATTACGATCCGTCCGGTGCAACCGAATCCCAAACGGTTGTACGATGGAACGATCGATGAGATGCTGAAGAAAATGGAGCAAGTGCGGAAATTGATGTGTTACCTACCGGGAATCGATTGTGGCGCTTGCGGTAGCCCGAACTGTCAAAGCTTGGCCGAGGATATCGTACGCCACGAGGCTCAATTCAGTGATTGCGTATTTATGCAACGTAATATGGAGAAGCACGGTAAACTAGACCAAGAGCATGCCTTCCGTATCGTTGAGAAGACATGGGGGAAAGATCGTTTAAATAAGGATTGTTATAAGAAAGGAGCTAAATATGAAGGTTTGTGATTTAGTGAAGATGTTGAATCTTACTGTATTTTGTGGAGAAGAGGGCCTTGATACAGAGATAACCGGAGGCTATACGAGCGATTTATTAAGTGATGTCATGGGACATATCGAGGAGGGTATGCTATGGATTACCATGCAAACCCATCAGAATATACTGGCCGTGGCTACTTTAAAAGACGCCTCCGCTGTATTGATCGTGAACGGAACCTCTCCGGATGATGAGACCTTACAAAAAGGTAGGGAAGAGGCTGTCCCTCTTTTAGGAACTACACGCTCTGCGTTCGAGGCTTCCGGTATGATTTACCGCTTATTACAGAATGAGAATGGATGAAACAGTATTTAGCTGATTTACATATCCATACTTGCCTGTCGCCATGTGGCAGTCTGGAAATGAGCCCGTCGGAGATCATACGTTGTTCCTTAGCGAAAGGTCTGGACGCTATCGCTATCACGGATCATAATACGACCTTACAATGCCCGGAGATTCAATCCCTTGGCGAGAGATTCGGACTAAGGGTCTTTGCGGGCGTAGAAGTTACGACCCGTGAGGAAGCGCATTGTCTGGTTTATTTCCCGACCGATGAATCCCGTAAGCGATTCCAACGATATTTAGAAGAGCATCTCCCTCCAATTCCAAATGATCCGGAACGTTTTGGCGATCAAGTTTGGGTGAATGCGGAGAATGAGATTCTAGGAGAAGTGCCCTATCTTTTGCTCTCCGCCTTGGATCAAAGCGTAAACCAAATAGCCGCTCAAGCACGTAAGGTGGACGCTCTATTTGTAGCCGCCCATGTAGAACGTCCGTCATTCAGCTTGATCAGTCAATTAGGTTTTATAGACCCCTGCTTATCTTTAGATGCTATTGAATATAATAATCAGCAAAGATACAGTAAGTTATTGTCTATTCACGGGTATTTGAAAGAGCAGACTCAATACTCAGCCTCGGATGCTCATTGCCCCGAACAAATAGGTACTCAGCCCTCCATTTGGCAAACGGAGGAATTAACCTTCGATGGCTTACGAAAGGCTTTTGATCAAAAAGACAATCACTTAATTTTCGCCTCTCATGGATAATCTCTCGTTTCATATCACGGATATAACCGCTAATAGTATCAGAGCAAAAGCTTCTGACATAGAGATAGATATACAGATAAAGGACACATCCATATGTATTCGTATCGCGGATAATGGCTGTGGTATGGATCCGGAAACAGTCTCTCTGATCCGTAATCCGTTTTATACGACTCGCACGACACGAAAAGTGGGTCTAGGCTTACCTTTCTTGATACAAAACGCGGAGCAAACAGGCGGGAATGTGGAAATATCTTCCATACAGGGAAAAGGTACGGTAGTTGTTGCTTGTTTTGTCTCATCTCATATTGATTGTCCGCCTTGGGGAGATTTGGCGGGTACAATGGCTATGCTTATAGGCAGTAATCCAGACATAAACATTCATTTCTCATATCATTCAGATCTGGTTTCATTTGATATCAGTACGCGAGAGCTTAAAGAAATCCTAGAGGACATGCCATTAAGTCATCCGAAAGTCATGCTTTATTTGAAGGAGTTAATAGCGAATCAAATAGTCGCGTCAAGCTGAATTAATCTTTTCATATAGGTGATCTGATCTTTTCACAGCTGTGATACGATCTTTTCACATCCATGAAACAAACGTTTCACAGCCGTGAAAAGATCTGTGTCTTTACTCAAAGCAGCTACAAGCTTTGCTTGAATGCACTAATATATCCTTATCTTGCTATTAATTTTATAATTCCCATTATGTTTAATAGTATTATAAGCGATCAAAAAATGACTACTCCAATACATGATACACAAATAAAAAACCGCCTAGTAACCTTATATTACTAGACGGTTCCAATTTATTCTGAAAGAAGAAATTACTTATTCATCTCTGCTTCAATAGCATCGAATTTATCACCCATATTCAAGTTGTAGTAAATACCTCTTAAAGCGGTCATATATTCTCTTTCTTCTGGTTTCATTTGGTGAGCTTTCTCAAAGTAAGGAAGAGCTAGCTTAAAGAATTCCTTAGCTTTGCCTAATTCCTCTTGATATTGTTTTGCGTCGTTGATCATATTAGCCTCACCTTGCTTGTTTACACCTTGGTTGTAATATACACGACCTAAGTTAGAGAGAGATTCGATATAGTCAGGATTGATCGCCAATGCTTTCTTGAAATACTCTTCAGCTTTAGCGTAATCTTTCAAACCAGTCTCATAAACACGGCCCATTACATCGTAAAGCTGTGGATTGTTGGAATCCTTAGCGATAGCTGTGTTCAAATATTCAATAGCTTTCTCATTTCTATTAGAATAGATGTAATTGTTTATAAGGCTCATTAAGAAATACTGTTCCTCAGGGAATTTATTCAAACCTTCTTCCAAAGTCTTCTCTAAATTCACGGTATCTTTAGCTTGCTCATACTCATAGCATAAGTATTGATATACCTCGCTTGCTCTATAATCCGTATTTTTAGCACGCTCTAACGCTGCGATAGCTTTTTGAGAATCGCCAAGTTGGGTCGCTGCTACAGCGGCATAGAACTGAACTGTCATGAAGTTTGAATCTCTTTCAGCGACAGCCTCACCTTTAAACATCGGCATATCAGATATTTTCAGGTATTGCTCGAAGAAATCGTAAGCTTTGTTATAATCTTTCTGATCGAAATAGTAAGCACCACCATTGATGTAATATACGTGGTTTGCTCCTAGGATACCTTTGATATCTTTCGTGAACTTAGGTTTAACTTTTCCTTTTTCATTAGGAAGTTGATCTAACTCATATGCTTTCTCAAAGTATGGCAAAATACTACCCAATGCCTCGTACATAACAGGCTCGTCCGGTTGTTGGCCCAAGACTTGTTTAGTTCTTTCGTTGCTGAACTGTTGATCCTCGATAAAACCGGCAACATACCAAGTTTTAGCGTCATCCTTTGTTTCTGGATTTTCCAAAGCTCCTTTAATAAGAGTTCTGGCTTCCGAGAAATCAGGAGTTGAACCCTTAGCTATACTTTGAGCCTCATTTACAGCTTTTTTCTGTGCAAAAGAGACCGATGCTGCGACACATAGTGCCACTGTTAATAATACTCGTTTCATTGCGATAGTAATTTTGAGATTAATATTTCTATTTGTTTAAAATTATTCAGTTATTTCTTCGTTATTATCTAGCTCGTTATCCTTCTCTGATTCCGGCAGATCAACATCGGTACCTAGACTAGCTTGATTCTCACTCAACTCTCTTCCCTCATTCTCTTGTCTGGCTTCTTGTTCCGCTTTTTGCTCGGCTATCTCCTCTTCACTCTCAGACAATACTTTACATACAGAAGCGATTTCGTCGTTGCGCTTTTCTAGATTAATCAAACGAACACCTTGAGTAGCACGTCCTATTACGTTCAAATCGGCCACTTTCATACGGATAGCGATACCCGACTTATTGATAATCATTAAATCGTTCTCGTCCGTAACATTCTTGATGGCAACTAATTTACCAGTCTTCTCCGTGATATTAATGGTTTTTACGCCTTTACCGCCACGATTCGTTATACGATAATCCTCGATAGAGGAACGTTTTCCATATCCCTGCTCCGATACGACGAGTACGGTCTCTTTTTCCTTGTCCTTGATACAGATCATACCAACGACTTCATCGGTATTATCCTCGTCCAAAGTCATACCTTTCACTCCGGAAGCCGTACGGCCCATTACACGTACCGCGCTTTCATGGAAACGGATCGCCCGGCCGTTACGGTTCGCTATGATCACCTCGTTGTTGCCATTCGTCATACATACTTGGATCAAGCCATCGTCTTCACGCAATGTAATAGCGTTCACACCGTTTTGACGAGGACGGGAATAGGCCTCCAACAAGGTCTTTTTGATCACACCTTTCTTCGTACAGAATAATAGGTAATGAGAATTAATGAATTCCGTATCGGTGGTTAATTTCTTAACACGTATAAAGGCTTGTACCTTATCATCCGGCTCGATATTCAGAAGATTCTGGATCGCACGTCCTTTAGCGTTCTTAGCTCCTTCCGGAATCTCGAATACCTTCAACCAATAACATTTACCTTTTGCCGTGAAGAATAATAAGGTCGCGTGCATGGATGCCGGATAGATATACTCAACGAAATCCTCGTCTCTAGTCTCGGAACCCTTCGCTCCTACACCACCACGGCCTTGCGCACGGAACTCACTTAACGGGGTACGTTTGATATATCCCATATGAGATACGGTAATGATCATCTCATCATCCGCATAGAAATCCTCCGGATTTAATTCCTCAGAGGCGTAAACGATATCCGTCTTACGTTCGTCGCCAAATTTATCCTTGATTTCCAATAATTCATCTTTGATAACCTTCATACAAAGGTCCTCATTCTCCAGAATCTCATTCAAATAAGCGATCAACTTCTCGATCTCCTCATATTCCGCACGCAATTTGTCTTGTTCCAGACCTGTCAACTGACGAAGTCTCATCTCGACAATCGCACGTGCTTGAAGCTCAGATAAAGAAAAACGTTCGATCAAACGCTCGATAGCCTCTTGCGGGCTCTTGGAAGACTTGATAATCGCGATTACCTCGTCTATATTATCGGAAGCGATGATCAAGCCTTCCAATATATGAGCTCTCTCTTCCGCTTTCCTCAATTCATATTTTGTACGCCGGATAACGACCTCATGACGGTGCTCAACAAACGCCTTGATTAAGTCTTTTAAGTTAAGCAATCTCGGACGGCCGTTCACCAAAGCGATATTATTGACGCTGAATGAGGATTGCAGAGCCGTAAGCTTATACAATTTATTCAGCACGACACTCGAGTTTGCGTCACGTTTCACGTCAACTACGATACGCATACCGCTACGGTCGGACTCGTCATTGACATTGGAAATGCCATCGATACGCTTCTCGTTTACCAGGTCAGCGATATACTTGATCAACTCAGCCTTATTTACCAAATAAGGAATCTCGGTAATAATAATCTTCTCATGATTATTCTCCACCTCAATCTCGGCTTTACCGCGAAGGATGATACGTCCCCTACCCGTCTCGAAAGCGTCTTTCACGCCTGCGTAGCCATAAATTGTAGCGCCTGTAGGGAAGTCCGGAGCCTTGATATATTGCATTAAGCCCTCTACCTCGATATCTCCCTTGGCATCGATATAAGCGATACAACCATCTAATACCTCGCTCAAGTTATGAGTCGGCATATTCGTAGCCATACCAACGGCGATACCCGATCCACCATTTACAAGTAAGTTAGGAACACGAGTCGGCAATACGGTCGGCTCCTTCAACGTATCATCGAAGTTAAGCTGGAAATCTACCGTGTCCTTATCGATATCCCGGAGCATTTCTTCGGCGAGTTTACTCAGTCGTGCCTCTGTATAACGCATAGCGGCAGGACTATCACCGTCCACTGAACCGAAGTTACCTTGTCCGTCTACTAACGGATAACGCATAGACCATGTCTGGGCCATACGAACCATGGCGAAATATACAGACGAGTCGCCATGTGGATGATATTTACCTAAAACTTCACCAACTATTCTCGCAGATTTTTTATAAGGTTTGTCGGATGTGTTACCCAGTTCATTCATTCCAAATAAAATACGGCGGTGAACCGGCTTAAAGCCATCCCTAACATCAGGAAGAGCACGTGAAACAATGACAGACATTGAATAATCAATGTATGCCGATTTCATTTCCTCTTCGATGTTAATCTTAATAATTCTGTCTTGATCAACCATTTAGTTTTATATTAATTACACTCAATATCTCACCTCTGAAAAATTGCACTAAGGTAAGGTTTTTCCGTATACTACGAAAGAATTTGTCTTGAAATTTTGCGCCTCTGGGCTTTTCAAGGCTTATTAAGGAATAATGGCACGAAATTTGATGATAGTTGGAATAGATTATGTAACTTTGCGTAATCAGTACATATATAATATAGTATGAAAAATTATTCGAAAAGATTGATTGACGTGATTGAGTATAGCCGTGAAGAAGCGGCTAGGCTCCAGAATAGCTATATCGGGCCGGAACATTTGATGCTAGGCATCATTCGGGAAGGCGAAGGCGAGGCAATGCGTGTCTTGCGAGAGCTACATACCGATCCGATGGATATTAAACGCAAGATTGAGCAAGAAATAAAGAACACATTCGATTCTGAGGATTCTGTCCAGCATGAGATCGCTATAAGTAAGACTACAGAACGTGTCTTGCGTATGAGTATGCTGGAATCTCGTTTATTCAAGGAAGATGAGACCGATACGGAACATCTCCTATTGGCGATATTGAAAGAGGAGTTTAATGTAGCCGCCAAGGTGTTGAACGATGCGGGTATTACTTATCGTTCCGCATATAATATATTAGTAAGCGGAACCGGTTTGAACAATATGGAGGAATTCGACGAGATCAGCGACGGATATACGGATGATGACGAAGATGACGAGGACGAAGGTTTCTCCTCTCGTCGTGAGGCATCTCGCCCCTCTTCCGGTGCTGGAGCGGGAGCCGCTCAACCGAAATCCCCTAATGATACACCTGTTCTGGATAACTTCGGAACGGATATGACACGTGCCGCCGCAGAAAACCGTCTAGACCCGATTGTGGGACGTGAGAAGGAGATCGAGCGTTTGGCCCAGATATTAAGCCGTAGGAAGAAAAATAATCCGGTATTGATTGGTGAGCCGGGTGTGGGTAAGTCGGCTATCGTAGAGGGATTGGCTTTACGCATTATTCAGCGTAAGGTTTCCCGGGTGTTATTCGATAAGCGTGTGATTAGCTTGGATATGGCTTCTATTGTCGCCGGCACGAAATACCGCGGACAATTCGAGGAACGTATTAAGGCTATCTTGAATGAGTTATCGAAGAACCCGAATATCATCCTCTTTATCGATGAGATTCATACGATTGTTGGCGCTGGTTCCGCTTCCGGGTCTATGGATGCGGCGAATATGCTGAAACCTGCGTTGGCTCGTGGTGAGATTCAATGCATTGGCGCTACTACTTTGGATGAATATCGTAAGAATATCGAGAAAGACGGTGCGTTGGAACGTCGTTTCCAGAAAGTGATCGTTGATCCGACTACGGCGGAAGAAACTTTGCAGATCTTGCGTAATATCAAACCTCGTTATGAGGAGCACCATAACGTGATCTATACTGAAGATGCTTTACAAGCGTGTGTAAAATTGACAGAAAGATATATCAGCGACCGTAATTTCCCGGATAAGGCGATCGATGCTTTAGACGAGGCCGGTTCCCGTGTACATATATCTAATATCATTGTTCCGAAAAGTATCGAAGAGCTTGAGGCAAAGATCGAGGATACGAAGAATGAGAAATTAGCGGCCGTGAAATCTCAGAACTTTGAATTAGCCGCAAGTTTCCGCGATAAGGAGCGTCAGTATTTATTGCAACTAGAGGCCGCGAAAGCTAAAT
This sequence comes from Parabacteroides sp. Y3-G-102, assembly GCF_023656845.1. Classification (NCBI taxonomy): domain Bacteria; kingdom Pseudomonadati; phylum Bacteroidota; class Bacteroidia; order Bacteroidales; family Tannerellaceae; genus Parabacteroides; species Parabacteroides sp. Y3-G-102. Next base: position 28,666 of record NZ_JAMOKU010000062.1, read on the forward strand.
GGGAACAAGAGCTTCAAGAACATCGGGAGACCGTTGATGAAGAGAAGGTCGCTGAAGTTGTTGCCATGATGTCCGGTGTACCTGTTCAACGTATCGCTAAGGCAGAGAATGTCAAGCTTCTGGAAATGGCGGACGTATTGAAAAGTAAGGTGGTCGGGCAGGATGATGCTGTTCAAAAGATCGTAAAGGCAATTCAACGTAACCGTGTTGGCTTGAAAGATCCGAATAAGCCGATCGGAACTTTTATGTTCCTAGGACCGACGGGTGTAGGTAAAACTCACTTGGCCAAGAAGCTTGCTGAATATCTATTTGATTCGGCGGATTCTTTGGTACGTATCGATATGAGTGAATACTTGGAGAAATTCGCTGTTTCCCGTTTGATCGGAGCGCCTCCCGGATACGTTGGTTACGAGGAAGGTGGCCAGTTAACAGAGAAAGTACGTCGCAAGCCCTATTCGGTGGTCTTATTGGACGAGATCGAGAAGGCGCATCCGGATGTATTTAACTTGCTGCTGCAAGTCTTGGATGAAGGCCGTTTGACGGATAGTCTGGGTAGACGTATTGATTTCAAGAATACGATCTTGATCATGACTTCCAATATTGGTACCCGGCAATTGAAAGATTTCGGCCGTGGCGTTGGTTTCAATACTCAGATGGCTGGTGAGCCGGATAAGGATTTCTCCCGTAGCGTGATCCAGAAAGCGTTGAATAAAGCATTTGCTCCAGAGTTCTTGAACCGTGTGGATGATATCATTATGTTCGATCAGCTTGATAAAGCCGCTATTCATAAGATTATCGATATTGAGTTGCAGGGTCTGTATCAGCGTGTATCAAATCTGGGCTATGAGTTGTCGATCACAGACGAGGCAAAAGATTTCATTGCGACAAAAGGCTACGATATCCAGTTCGGTGCCCGTCCGTTGAAGCGTGCGATCCAGAAGTATCTGGAAGATGAGATGGCGGAGATGATTATCCGTGCCTCAGTAGGTGAAGGCGATACGATTATCGTAGACTTTGATAAGGAAGAGCAGAAAATCACGACTTCGATAAAAAAGAAAGATGCTGAATAAGTTTGTCTATGAATATAGAAGCCGGGCGTGAGTCCGGCTTTTTTTATGTTCGTCCATCTTATGGCTCACCCGATAAATCAGGGGGAAAATTCTTTAATTCTATAGAAAATTTGCACCTTTGTACCATGAACAATCAAGGACTATTAGCATTGGCACAGTTGATTCTGCCATCAGAGATACT
>NZ_JAMOKU010000063.1:0-28276 GCF_023656845.1 Parabacteroides sp. Y3-G-102
GAAAGTATCTCTGATGGCAGAATCAACTGTGCCAATGCTAATAGTCCTTGATTGTTCATGGTACAAAGGTGCAAATTTTCTATAGAATTAAAGAATTTTCCCCCTGATTTATCGGGTGAGCCTAAGCTATCTATACGAGAAAATGTCACAAAATAAAAAAGGGATGCCACAATTGACATCCCTCTCTCTGGATTGTTGAGTTGTCTCACGAGGATTCGAACCTCGACAGACAGAACCAAAAACTGTAGTGCTACCATTACACCATGAGACAATCCGATTGCTTTACTAAAGCGATGCAAAGGTAAGAATAAAATCTTACCTTGCAAATTTTTTGATTATTTTTTTACTTTGCGATCAACAAATAATAATTTTTCTTACCTCTTTGAACCAATAAATACTTATCGTCAAGCAGTGAAGAACAGTCGATTACAGTATCAACCTCCGCTAATTTCTCTTTGTTAAAACTTACGCCACCACTTTGTACCAATTTACGCATCTCACCTTTTGAAGGGAAGATAGCGGCTTTTTCAGTACACAAATCAACAGCCTTGATTCCTGCGGCCAATTCATCACGGGAGATATCGAAATGAGGAACACCCTCGAATACGGCTAGTAATGTGTCCTCATCCAATTTCAACAAAGCCTCGTGCGTGGAGTTACCAAACAAGATATTGGAAGCCTCGACAGCGGCCTCATAATCTTCCAAAGAGTGAACCATAACAGTCACTTCTTTCGCCAAACGTTTCTGCAACGGACGCAAATGAGGAGCGGCCTCTTGCTCCGCCTCCAAAGCGGCGATCTCTTCTTGGCTCAAGTCCGTGAAGATCTTGATATACTTGGCGGCGTCAGCATCGCTTACGTTCAACCAGAATTGATAGAATTTATACGGAGAAGTATAGCGACGATCCAACCAGATATTACCGGATTCCGTCTTTCCGAACTTACCACCGTCGGCCTTCGTGATTAACGGGCAAGTCAAGGCATAAGCCTCCCCTCCCAACGTACGGCGGATCAATTCCGTACCAGTCGTGATATTACCCCATTGATCAGTACCACCCATCTGTAGGCGGCAACCCTCATGCTCATACAAATACAAATAATCGTAGCCTTGTAGCAATTGATAAGAAAACTCGGTGAAAGACATACCTACACTGGATTCGCGGCTCAAACGCTTCTTCACAGAATCCTTAGCCATCATATAATTCACGGTAATATGCTTACCGATATCACGGATAAAATTCAAGAAAGAATAACCCTTCATCCAGTCATAGTTGTTCACCAACTTAGCGGCATTAGGAGCGTCGGAGTCAAAATCAAGGAACTTAGCCAATTGTTTCTTGATGCAATCCTGATTGTGACGAAGAGTAGCCTCGTCCAGCAAATTACGCTCGGCAGACTTCATAGACGGGTCACCGATCATACCGGTAGCGCCACCCACTAAAGCGATAGGACGATGACCGGCACGTTGGAAATGCTTCAGCATCATCACACTTACTAAGTGTCCGATATGCAAAGAGTCTGCCGTTGGGTCGATCCCCACATAGGCCGATGTCAACTCTTTCTGCAATTGCTCTTCCGTCCCGGGCATCATATCAGCGATCATGCCCCTCCATCTTAATTCTTCTACAAAATTCATCGTATTAATTTATATCGTATTACATTAATATATTTGTCACTTTATCTCATACGAGGCAAAGGTACGACTTTTTAATTGAGAATCGAAAATTGATAATTGATAATTATCCGTTTAGGTGGAAGATAGAAACGTTTTTAGCGATTTGAATCCGCAGCTTTTCTTCCGGAATACCCAACGCTTCCGCTACATTTTGGTAGACCCCGCGGATATCAATCGATTTATCATCGGTCTCCAAGAAAAGGAAATCAGGCCATGCGACACGCAAAGCCGATGGATTAAAACGATCTCCAAAAGAGAGATAAAACCCCAAGCGAACCAATTGGGAGGCAAGTTCACCATTACCTCGAAAGCCATGGATAATCCAAGGCATCTCCGGTTTCACGGCCTTTTTACAGGCAATGAGATCCGCCCACGCTTTTACGCAATGGATGATTAATGGCTTATGTGTTTCCTCCGCTAAATTGGCTTGTGCCAGAAACACCTCTTTTTGCAAATCCATTGGAGATTCGGCCAGTGTATCAAGTCCAGCCTCTCCGATCGCCACGACTCCCGAACCAGACACCAATACCCTAAGTAAGTCCATCTGCTCCTTTACATTATATATATACCACGGATGGATACCATATGAGCGAATAACCGTATCAAGAAGTGGACCCGGCTGCATATCACCCATTGGACTCACGATCCTATTTATAATCGCGATATCCTCCTTATGGAAAGGCATCTGATGCGTATGTATATCATAATAACCCATGGCGTTACGGAACCGGATCATAACCGCTCCCACCCCAAGGATGGCAACGAAGTATTCGTTTAACCGCAAGATACAATCCTTTCACAGGGCCATATTTCTTCAAGGCTTGCACCGCATATTCGGAACAAGTGGGCGTATACCTGCACGAAGCCGGTGTCATAGGAGAGATACAATATTTGTAGAAATAAACCGGCAATAAGAGTAATGTGGTAAAAAAGCGTCTCATTATTCTTTATCCCGAAGGATATGGATCGCTTTCTTCATTGCCTTTTCCATCGCAGCGTACGGATGGATCTCTTTATCGAGGTACAGGAAAGCGATTAACATGCCCTTATTCTTCGCTTCCAACGGTTCCAGTAAATCATATTTACGAACCCGGTAAGCCTCACGTACCTGTCGTTTGATCAAGTTACGCTTTACGGCTCTCTTAAATTTTTTCTTCGGTACACTCACTAAGAAGGAAGCACGGGCAGGCATCTCTTCCTCCATCGGTAAATAAACGACCCGCAGTGGAAACGCCACGAACGATTGTCCTTTTTCGAATAATAGGTCAATGTAACGTTTCCACGACAGGCGTTCTTCTTTTGAAAGGGTATACCTTTTTGTCGTCATTATTTTTTACCGTCTTGCTGTTTTTTCAGATATAAATCCAAAGCAGCAGTCATAGAAGGGGCTTCCACCGTGGGAGCCTCAACGTCCAAACGCAGACCCGCATCTTTAACAGCCTTTGCCGTAGTAGGGCCAAAGCAGCCGATCTTTATATCGTCTTGCTTGAAATCCGGGAAGTTCTTCAACAAGGAAGAGATACCCGACGGACTAAAGAAAACCAACATATCATAATCGAATTTCTCGTCCTTCGCGAAATCATTGCTCACCGTACGGAACATCACCGCTTTCGTATAGTTGATTTTCTTCGCATCTAACAAAGCGAATAGATCATCTTTATGTACATCGGAAACAGGTACTAGGTATTTCTCCTTCGCATGTTTGGCGATAACAGTCACCAAATCATCTGCCTTACCGGTCTGACCATAAAAAATCTTACGTTTTCTATAAACGATATACTTCTGGAGATAAACAGCGATCGCCTCTGTCATACAGAAATACTTCATCGTTTCCGGGATAGCCACACGCAATTCCTCGCATAAATGAAAGAAATGATCGATAGCCGTACGAGCCGTAAAAATAACGGCGGTATGATCCAAAACCGAGATTCGTTGCTGCCTGAACTCCTTGGAAGATAAAGGTTCAACCTTGATGAACGGGCGGAAATCTATTTCCACACCGTATTTTTCTGCAATATCGAAATATGGTGATTTCTCCGATGCAGGCTTCGGTTGTGATACCAATAATTTTTTAATATTCAATGCCATAGAGTACTTGACTCGATAAAGTTATACAAATAAATAATGCCTTCATACAGAAAAACTAAAGGCAATATTTCTTGGCCGCAAAGATACAAACTAATATATAAAAAACTGCTATTTTTCCTGTGAAATATCCGTATGGTCTTATAAATTATCACAAAACGACACAGAATATAGAAAAATACAAACAACAAAACAGGAATCTGTATACTGCTCCCCACGAATACCAACCAAAGTGCCGGAATGTATAAACAAATCCCCCACGCTCCTATAATAGCGTTATAATTAGTCTTCCAAAACTTGTATTTCGGAGCGTCCGTAAAAACAACCCCCAATAAATAATAGAAACAGCGCTTACACCAATAAAACAGTATCAATACCATCATTATCAACCCAATAGATATCAACACCGTATTTTCTAGCAAATGGTTGAAATACCCATATGCCCTAGCGATAGCAAAAAGGCAAACGCTACAAAGAAACAAGGCTTGAAACGTCATGAAATTCCGGAAGAGCCATTCGCTCCCCCTCGTTACCTCAAATAAATTTTGACGTTCTTTCACATATACCACATCACGCATCATCTTCAGGAATAAACGATAATTGGTACGGAACACCAACGCAAAACACATAAATAAGACGAACAAAAGGCTAAAGACCACATCGTCCACCAATTGTCCGTCCCACAAACGAATCCCTACATATCCTTCAAATGTACCCATGTGCCGCTATTATCGGCACAAAGGTACATAATTATTTCAATAAAGCGCTTCCTTAATAATCTCTCCTACCGTAGGATGCGGGAACACAAACGACTTTAACTCATCCGATTTCATCCCCTTCTCAATAGCGATTCCGGCGATCACGATCAACTCCGAGGCCGGATTACCCAACATATGGGCACCGATCAACGTCTCATCCTCCGACAAGATCAACTTACAAACACCATTCCCCATCTCATTCTCCGCGACAAAACGCCCAGAGAATGCCATCGGTATTTTCTTCACGGTATACGAAATACCTTCTGCCTGCAACTCCTCCTCTGTCTTCCCGACACCGGCGATCTCCGGATTCGTATAAACGACACCCGGAATAGCCTTATAACTCATCGGGCGCGATTTGCCCAAGAGATGATCCACGGCCACCTCCGCCTCGCTAACTGCCGTATGCGCCAGTAAGGAAAAAGCGGTAATATCACCGCAAGCATATACATTTGGCAGGGAAGTCTGCATGTACTCATTCACCTTCACCCCATTACGAAAAGTCTCCGGAGCCAGTGTCTCCAAGCCAAAACCTTTCGTAACCGGACGACGCCCTACACTCAAAAGGACCTTATCGCCATGCAACGTGAATGTCTCCCCGTCTTTCTCTACAGAAACCTCGGTTCCATGCACCCCGGTCACTTTATGACTTAGATAGAACTTAATCCCCCGTTTAGCGTATTCCGCTTGCAACATTTCGGACAGCTCACGATCCATCGGGCCTAATATCTTATCCAACATCTCCACGACATGTACCTCTACCCCAAGGCTATTGAAGAAAGAAGCGAACTCCATACCGATCACGCCTCCACCGATTATCACCAAAGAGGCCGGAAGCTCCTTCGATTGCAACGCCTCCCGGCTCGTCCAATATTCCGTCTCCGCCAATCCGGGTATAGGAGGAATTACCGTTTCTGATCCCGTACAGATCAAAAGGTTCGCAGCCTCGTATAGCTCTTCTCCGGCGGCGATCGTAATCGTCCCGTCGGCCGCACGTCCTTGGATACAAGCTTCCGCCGTAACCATCACCACGCCATGCTCCGTCATTTTCATACGGATACCGGCTGTCAGCTTTTTCACGACCTTATTCTTACGGGCGATGATTTTCGGGAGATCAAAAGAAGGATTCTCCGCTTTCACCGCATACTTGGAAGCATGCTTGATATTATCATACGTCTTAGCGGAATAAAGAAGCGTCTTTGTCGGCACGCATCCCTCATTCAAACAAACCCCGCCCAATGCGTTTTTCTCAAAAAGAATCGTGGAAAGCCCACCCTGCGCCGCTCTCTCCGCGGCAGTATAACCGGCAGGACCTCCACCGATTATAGCGACATCGTATTTCATACTATTAGATCTATTTAAGTTGTATATTAGGATTTATCTTTCTCAACTGTTTGATAAAATCAGCCCGGTTGGTCGGAGATATGAGCATCCAAGGTTTCCCATTACTCCATATGATCAGCCGATCCAACGAAAGGGCGTAGCTGGACACCGGCATCACGGTAGATTCCAACGCCTCTATATCAGCGATAGCGATCTTCTTCTCCGGGAAAATACTACAATGCGCTATCAACATATCATCTTCCGTTATCCGGTAATACGTATTAAAGAAAACATGAAGCACCCCCAACGCAGCGACCATCATACCCACTATAGCCGATATATTGGTACGCAAAAACGCGGCCACGCAACCAATTATCACCATGATAATCACCAGATGATACCACCATCCCACTTTTGATTTATATTCTCTTTCCATTTTCCGAAATTTGCCGCAAGTTAACGAAAAACGTCAAACAAAAAGAAAATTGCCCAATCTTTCCCATAAAAGAAAATACGCTGTCACTTCTCAGCAACAGCGTATCCACTTAAACCGGTTAATACAAATCATAAGATTGTAGTCGCCTTTTTTATTTTAATTCTTCCAATACCGTATAGGATTGTAATACGTTATTCTTATCATATTGTTCCGTACGCACTAAGCCTACATTCGGGCTGTACCACTCATAGCCATACCCAGTGATTGTCTCCTTTGATTTAGGGGAACGTGTAGCGATATTATATTTTACCTTAGCGCAATCGAACGTACCGGCAGGAGTTGTTATGCTTTCCGTTTTAATAAACTCACGGTCCTTAATGGCCATATCCTTACGATTCTTCCGATTCTTCTTATCGTAGATCTTTACGGAAGCCTCGTCGAAATACACGTTATTCTTATCGAAATTAGCCGCATACGGATTTGGGTAATTTATAAAATTCTCCGTAATATCCACATTCGTATTCATTTCCGATACCACTCCCGGATAAGAGAGTGTCTCTTTCGAGTCGAGGAAAAATTCTCCATTCTGGCAGTATGCCTTGATATCTCCTTTGTTCACGATCGTACCGGAGGGATTAGTATATACGTAGTCCGCTTCCACCTCTTGGCCGGAAGGCAATGTTTCCACCTCATCCACTTGATAACTCATAACAGATTGTAAGTTTCCCTTTGCGTCATATCCTTTACGGACCCATACCGTTCCCTCTGTTTGCGGAAAGAAGAACGTACAATCTTGCGCCATCGCTCCTCCCGCGATCAATGAGATTAAAGCCGTGTATAATATTTTCACCTTCATAATTTTGACGTTTAATTAATTCACTACTAAATACATGCCGGATATCCAATGCTTTGTTAGAACAGAGTGAACCCCTAAATGTTCAGAAGGTAAAAATTAAAAATAGCCAAAATATCTTTCTTGGCAATACATTCAACCATAACTATGAAGTAATCTATTACATATTTACATGAAACATACCAGTTTATAAAGGAAATTCATATATCTTTTTACCATCCAAACTATAGATGAAAAACTTTTCACCTACCCTAAACATCTTGGATGAAGTATATAAATAAGCTTTCTTCTCACCCTTTGAATTAACCCACAATGTTTTGTCTCCCAAGAATATCAAATTATCCCCATTTGGTAAAGCCTTAAACGTACGCAACTTAGACAAAGGATAAGTTTGTAAAACATTCAGTTGCTGGTCTAGCTCAACCATTTCATTCTTATCAGTAATCAAACAATAAATCGAATCCGGGCGTTTATATCGCTGATAAGATGTACTATCCTCAAAATCCTGCAAGAAATAAGAAGAATTGGTAAGATATAATAATTTCCCGTTTACTTCGGTATTCCATGATACCTCACTCAACAAGGAATCCCCAGATAACGAGTACTTCCGGATATGATCGGAAAACAAGACCATCAGAGCATCCTCTTCCCAATTTATATCAAACTCCTCCACCATCTCTTTCTTATCCGAGAGCTGGCGGAACCAAACCTTCTCACCCTTTCGTTTATCGAAACAGGCGATAAACGGCCAGCCAACCTTCAGTCTTAAGTATTCGTGAGCATAAGCCTCAGAAGTATCAAAAATAGTATTTCGATACCCAGTTCCCATATTAATCATATAAAGGCTATCTCCTCTCGCAAACAAATGAGAGCGAGATCCCATTCCATCAGGTATCGGATACCCCCATTTAGGTTGCAACTGCCGATCCAGGCAAAACAAATTCTCCCGGCTTGCCACGTAAAAAACCGTGTCGTCCGATAAAACATTCGATACCAGTTCCATCACCTTCTTCGGCCCAGTAGGCACTGCCGCAAAACCGGTTAAGACACCCGTCACCACACCGAGCGCACCAAGAGCGACGGCCTCTTTATAATCACTTGCCCCAGTCGGCATGGCATAACTCGGCCCTTCCCCATTTCCCATGTGAACCAGATGAATCCCATCCGAGACAATCAATCGAGTAGAGTCATCCAGTAAACCACTCTCATTCCATCCATATACATGGCTCATTTTCCGGCTCCACATCTTTTCTCCCGTCGCAAGGCTATGGCCTTCCAACTCGTTAGACACCCCGTTCATATAACTGCCTTTATAAGCCAAAAACATCCGGTTCTTAGCGTCCACCCAATAAGGAATCATTTTCTTTTTCTTCCAAACCTCATTACCTGTTTTCAAATCCAGCAACGATGTAGCCTTCCCCATTGTCACGAACAAAACTCCCTCTGAAGTCAACTTTGGATCTTGATTAAAATAATTGACAGGACGTTGCCATAGCATCCTCTGATCAGCCAAGGAGTAAACGGAAATTCCCCCCCTATTTTTCAAGGAAGTCTCATTTTTCGACAAATTCCGATACCGGATAAAAAGCAAATTATCCGTCGAATCCACATCCACTCCAAGAATCCAGCCGGGTAAAGCCAAACTTTTAGCAATGATAACAGAGCCATCCTCATTGATACCCAATGTGTCCGACAAAAATGTTTGAGATTGTACATCTAATGAAATACAACAAACAAACAGCAAGAAAATTTTGATGACCCTCATATCTCCACAATAATTATTTGATACAATTTCACTTTTGATATTTTTCTAACGAAATACAAGTCACATTATTATAATAGGTTGATCCATCATGACGAAACGTAAACAACTTTCCTGATCGTATTCTATCAATAGTGGGTTGTAAATCATGAGTTACCCGCACTTTGAACCGGCATCATCACTGCCGTACTCGCCGAACCTGCGGCGGCTCCACCGATAAGCGCTTCTATGATGATAGGTATATCAACAGATTGTTTATAGTGTAACTACACTTGTTAAAGTTCAGAAATAAGCTCGGCATCAGTACATATACAAAACCCAAACAAAAAAATAGGCTGTCTCATTTTTCATCATAAAACAGCCTATTTCTAAATAAATTCTTTCTTAATTATCTCTAGAATCAATGGAATAACTCTCCACGACAAATGAATCTACCATTGTAATCCTTCCAATTCAGTTCAACCAAATATTTTTCAACTTCAAGCTCTTTGACCGGCTCAAACTTTACGCCTGTACTTACAGGACGAATTTTAAACATTGAATTTACTAATTAGATATTTTCAACATTCATTTCTTATAATCTATCCATAATATGGATTATATCCATTAAAAATAGTCATAATCACATCTTTCTCTTTTTCATTAAAAATAAATGCAACATTATGATCATCATATTTCTGCCATAAAATAATCGATTCTTTTACTATTTCAATATAAATCCTAAGAGCATTTTCATCCAACATAGATAAATCGTCATGAATAATTGTTATATCTGTATCATCAATCCAACTAAAATCCCTATATATATCTAATAAAGCATCCCAATTATTTCCAAATTCAAAAGGGTAATTTAACACTTTAGTTATTTCATGAAATAAATCAAATTTATTACACACTTTAGAAATATGCCCGAACACACCTCTTTCCATACTGTACACATTAACATCTTTCTCAAAATATATATTTCCCATATTTTAAATATTTACATTTATATTAATCATAAACACACAAACAACTTTTTATCCCCAAAATTAAAATTTTATTTGGATAAATGTATGATAATGATCTGGAGTAAACCACATTTTATTATCTCCTGTTACAATCCTAAGAGTACCTGCCCCCTTCATCAATCCTGGTGTTGGATGAATATACTCTTTATAAACTCCATTTGATAAATTAGGTAATAGCCCATCTTTATTTCGATAAATACTTCCATCATGACGAAACGTAAACAACTTTCCAGACCGTATTCTATCAATAGTCGGTTGTAAATCATGAGTTACCCCATCTGGAGTTGTCACAAAACGAGTCGTACCCGAAGATTGACTAGAAGAAGCAACCTGAGATGATGTCTCTACCGGATTTAATTTAGGGGTATTACTAATATCCGGTTGCGTCACATTTAGCCCACTTCCTTGAGCCTCCATCAACCTCATCTCCGGTGCCGGTCTTGTCGCCGTGTTCTTGAACGAGAAGATCGTCCGTCCGAATTTAACGTCCTTACCTGTCCAGAAGTTATTACCTTTCAAGGCGGCAACCATACCGTTTCCGATTCCACCTGTCAAGGCACCACCCAAAATACCCAAGCCATAATCCTTCAAGCTCATAAACGGGTCCCCGAAATACAACGAGTTACCCGCACTTTGGACAGGCATCATCACCGCCGTACTCGCCGAACCTGCGGCGGCTCCACCGATAAACGCTTCTATGATGATAGGTATATCAACAGATTGTTTATAGTGTAACTACACTTGTTAAAGCTCAGAAATAAGCTCGGCATCAGTACATATACAAAAACTCAAACAAAAAATAGACTGTCCAATTTTCCATCTTGAGACAGTCTATTTTAAATAAAACCCTTCACTTTATCCCTTAGAAATTGGATAATAACTCTCTATGCCAAATAAATCTACCATTGTATAATTTGAGGCAACATCTTCAATAAGAACTTGAACAAGATCTCAAAATAATCAGCCAAACTCATCTCCTATAGTAGTAGGTTATGGATTTAACCTCGGCGCACAGAGCCAATTTAAGCATCTTATCCATTAATAAACTAAATGACTATGCTTCAATCGTGCAATTTTTTTATCATCCATATTTGTTTTTAATAATTTAAGAACGTTATCCCAATCATCAATATTTTTCAGCACGCTATTCTTCCAATCTTCGGTAGAATAATTCTCATAAAAATATTGATATTTCCATTTTTTAGAAGCCTTATTGATATTATTTAATATTTTATCTATTGATCTATAATCACCAATATACTTCATAATATACAATTGCAACTCTAATAAATCTGCTTGACAAATAGGATTACATTGAACCAGATAGTCATTTGAATAATAACTATTTATCAAATCAAACATTTTTTCAACCAATACTTCCGGCCGTAAACAACATCCAACCTGCTCTTCAGCACATCGTATAGACTCTTTAAAATAATTTGAATGTTGGTTATATGGAATATCAAATGTTAAATTTTTCTTATCCAATATCGGCTTATTTACGATTGGAGAAAATAGATTATCCTTATTATCTCTTTTCCACAAGGGATAAACTTGAAAAATAGGCCTATACTCATCCTCTCCTCTTACTCTTAGCAATAATAATCCTACAACCATTATATCTAATGTCACATACAAAGTAGTCTGAGAATAGGTCGACAACTGAGGAAATATAGCGTTCCAATCATTTAAAATAGACTTTTTTAATGCTAATGTAATCATAATATATTATTTTATTCAAAAATATCCACCAATTAATTTACTCCAAAATTACTAAAAAACAATCAATATTCATTCTGCTTAGCTTCATATTTTTAAGTTCATGTGTATAATAACAACTTGAAGCTAGTATATCTCTAGAATTTCAGAAACAGTTCTTTTTAATATTTAGGCTTAATTACTTGAGTCTTATATCCAGGACAAGCCGTTCGATATTTAATCATTTGCCGTTAAAAGATAGCTACTTTCAACATTCTTCCCTCTCGATTTCACAGGAGTAAATCGAAGATATTTAGATAAATCATAAATTTTATCTTTATATTTTTCTTCTACTAATTCTTTATTTTCAATCAAACATAAATTAAAAGGAATGCCATTTATATAAATTAAGATATTATTTTGATTTTTCTATAAAAATTGGAGCTTATTCCAAATTTATCATCAGAATATTATTCTCTTTTTTCTCAAAATCACAAAATCCACTCGTATCAAGTCCACCCTCCTGTGAAACTTTCATTTCTACTGTTTGAGCCAAAGCACAAACAGTAGAAATAACAATAAATAAATTGATAAAATATATTCGCACTATCTTCTCGATATATTATAAATTAAATGCCATTACAGGCTTATAATATAGTGGATAATGAGTCCTAAATCCCGTATTACCGAGATATTAAATTATTCCATATATTTTACAACATATTCTCTTGCATTGATTATCAATTTTCACACAAAATAAATCTATACAACAAGCAAATCACCCATTTACAATTTCGACATTGCCTTCTGAAACAATTTTTACAGTTCCTTCATTCGTATAAATTGAGTAACATACCAATTTTTGTAAGATTTCTAAAGGCAAAATCCCTTCCATCGCTTTTTTATATTCTAAAAGAAATATATCCGTATCACTCACATCTGACATCAAAATACAATACTTCCCTATAATATTATGATACAAATCTATACGAGAAGAGTATATATCTCGAAATACACACCTGACATCATCAAAGTGATTGCTTAATTTATCATCTGTATCTTCATCGCATTCCTCATTATTATTTAACGTAAATATGATAGAATTAGCACCTTCACTACCATTCAAATCATATAATATATCTTTTATCACAACATCATGATAAAAATATTCTAAAAAAAGTGTTCCCATAAAGTTATAATTTAAATAAGCGTTTATTTCATTGATAAGAATAATTACAATTCATTAAACCTACTTGAGAAAGTTCAAAAAAGCTAAGGCTTTGTAAAACTACTCAAGCAGATACAAATTTAAAATTTAAAATTTAATTTTCACACCGAACCCTGGATCAGATTTACTCCCAGGCATATAATGTCTACTTTTCTGATTTAAATGATAATGACTTAGATTTGGCCCCTTTCTTCCTGCAGGAGTCGCCTGATCTATTCTTAATTTTTCAATATATTTACCACTCTCTATCGTACCATAAGACGTACTGTTAGGCAGTTGCCTTGGGTTCTCAATATAATTAGTTGGTATTTGATACTTTGCCTCATTTGGCAAAACAACACCTTTATCCGTAACAGCAAAAGGTAATGACTGATTCTGTCCTACTTGATCCGAAACTGTAATTTCTGTTGGTAAATTACTTCTCTGTATTCCTGTAATTTGAGGTTTTGATGCCTCCATCAACCTCATCTCCGGTGCCGGCCTTGTCGCCGTGTTCTTGAACGAGAAGATCGTCCGTCCGAATTTAACGTCCTTACCTGTCCAGAAGTTATTACCTTTCAAGGCGGCAACCATACCGTTTCCGATTCCACCTGTCAAGGCACCACCCAAAATACCCAAGCCATAATCCTTCAAGCTCATAAACTGGTCCCCGAAATACAACGAGTTACCCGCACTTTGGACAGGCATCATCACCGCCGTACTCGCCGAACCTGCGGCGGCTCCAGCCAAAAAGCCTCCGATTCCCCCGGCGGCACCTCCAGCAGCGGCAAAGGCCAACCCACCAGTCGCAGCCCCCAAACCTCCGGCGGCGGCTCCAATACCAAATGCGGCAAATCCATCCTTGAAACTATGAAGTTGACCCGATACAGCCTTATAGATCAAATTTGCTGTTCCTCCGATAACCGCACCTATTATAATATGGATAAACTCTCCATCCTCGTCCACATACCTCAACGGGTTGTTCATGGCATAGCTGTAACGATTGAAGTTCTGGGACAAGTCCGGCATCTGGACAAACGGATCAGGAGCGAGGAAACGACCCAGAGCCGGGTCATACAGGCGGGCGTTCATATTTACCAGACCAAACTCCTTAAGATGTTCATGGCCACTGTAGCCACGACCAAGGAACAACTCTACCTCCTGCCCCGAAGGGATGTAAACGTGACTGGATGAGTTACGTTGGCGACCCCATGCGTCAAAATTATAACTTGCGTATTTCGTCCCTGCCTCGGTGATGATATCCGTGATACTTCCCAGATAATCACGACCTATATAATAAAGTTTCCAGCTATTCGTATGATCCTTCACCAATACCGCCGAAGCGTCGTAGTAATTCTCTCCCGCCAAATACAGCTTCTCCTTATTACCCGAGGGAGTCTCATCGATCTCATAGCAATCCCCCAAATAATAGCGGGTCAACAAACGGCTACCCCCTTTAGCCACCTGCATCTTCACACGCTGCTGATTGCCGTTATAGGTAAACGAGGCCACGTTACCATCTTGCGTAATAGCGTTCGGACGCTTGAAAGAGGTATAGCTAATAACCTGTGTGGCGGAAGAGATAATACCATTTGCCACGCTAGAGGAAGATATGGCGTAAGGCTTGCCACTTGTATTATATGCGAATGTACCACTGACATCCCCTTTGGTTAAGATATTTCCTTTCGCGTCATAAGTTGCCATAAGCCCTTTGTAGGAAGTCAGACGATTAAGATTATCATAAGAGAATTTCTCTTCTTGGGATACATTAATGTCTTTCCGGTAAGTCAAGTTCCGTTTAACAGGATCGAAAACATACTCCATATTCTGGAGGAATGTGGTCACCCCTGTTTTCTGTATCTTCCTGGAAGTAGGGAATCCATAACTGTCATATCCATAGGTACGAGATAAGGCACCGGAGCGTACCTCGGTAGGTAACCCCATGTCATTCTCTTTCGTGAGCTTAAATATGGATGTTTGGTTATTCAGCTTGGTCTCAACTAAATGACCATTCGCATAATTATAATTCTCGGTTGTCAAAACTCCGGATTGAGACGTATACTTAATAGAGCTTACATTTCCTCCGTTATAGGTATAATCCTTTCGTAAATATTTATTGTCTACCGCCGTCTCTGTCTGGCTCGACAGACGACCCAACGCATCATATACATAATCAATGGAAGTTCCGACAGAAGAAGAGACCTTCGTCAACTCATCGTAGCCATTATAAGTATATGTAGTCGTAAACTCTGGTAAAGTCGCCGTTTTAAGGCGATTATACGTATCATATGTGTAATTGATAACCTTATTATTTGCGTTCGTCTCTTTCAATAGGTTGCCGGATGCGTCATAAGCATAAGTTGTCGTACCAGAGCTAGGATCGCCCAAGCTAGTCCGACGGCCGAAACCATCATAACCAAATGAAGTAGTCACGTTACCCGGTGCGACGATAGAAGAAGGTTGTCCATCCGGACGCAGATTATAGGTAATCGTTCCTGCTGGGTCTACCACAGATATAAGATTGCCCAACGCATCATACGTCCGCTTGACAGAGATTCCATCCTCCACCGTTGTTATACTATTGCCGCTATAACCATGAGTCGTTTTTCTTCCGGAAGGTTCCGATATAGCGGTTAAGCGATCATACGTATCATAACTATAGATATTCCAAGCCGTAGCCGAACTACCGGCAAACGGACGAGAGACTTTTTGCACCCTTCCATAACTATCATAAATTTTATCCGTTTTTAGAAAACTGCCATTAAAACGAGTCTCGGCCGTTCTTACCTCTCTATTCAACGCATCATATACACTTTTAGTAGTAGGTTTACCCGTCACAGAACGGGTTATGGCATACAAAGCGTTTGTCCCTTCCTCCGACCATCCGTAAGATACAGTAGCGGTAGTATTATCAGGGAACGTGACACTTGTCTCCCGACCAAATGGATCATACGTATGCGCCGTAGACTTTCCCCGGTGGTCCTTCTCAGAAGACATACGCCCCTCCGTATTATAAGAAAACTCATTTGCAAGTCCTAATGGGTTTGTCACCTTTTTCAATCGACCGTTCGTATCATAAGCATATTCGGTCTTCAGCCCTTTATCCGAACCATACAAGAATAGCGTCTCTTTTGTGATATTACCCGGAGTATCATAAACATACTCGTAAGTTTTCGCTTTATTTCCATTCTTATAGAACACCTTGCTATTCGCATAGCCGTTCGTATGGGAAGGAATATTCATTCGCTCGGTATAAGTACTGCTATTACGAGTAGTAGTCACGCTCTGATCGGTCAAGAAACCAATAAGATATCCACTCTCTGCCGTATTGTTATAAAATGTGTTCGCCTTTTTTACCGTAATACCCCCAGTGTAAGTGATAGTCTCTTGCGTCGCATTTCCATAAGTATCATATACAAAAGCGGTAGTAGCAGTAATACCCTTAAGCAAGTCCTGCTCTGTCTTATTGCTTAAACGTATCTTGACCGTTTTATTGGCTTGAACATTAACGGCAAAATTATAGGTCGATTTCGCCTCAGGTGAAACCTCACTCTTCAATATGCCATATTTATAAGGATCAAAATATTGCTCCGTAAGCTGCCCTTTCAAATTCGTACGGAATATACTCTCAAATCCCCTAAACCCCAATCCTTGGCGGTGAATAACACCACCTCGGTACGTGAAAGTGAAATTATCAACCCGGTTACCTTTCATATAAGTACTGGAAAAGGCTATGACAGGAATAGACTCTTGAATGTCCACATACGGGAAAACAGCGTTCGCACCCTTAGCATAAGTACCGGAAGATATGGCCTCCTCATTCATCAACAGGTATGTGTTCTTTTCGACCACTCCCAAACTATTCGCCATACCCGTGGCCAAAACGCCTTTATTGTCATTCCTCTTGAATGAATATTTTGTAACCACTCCATTCTTCAAGCTGACCAATTGACTAAAATAATTATGACTGTTTATATTAGTCGGGATCAAGATTGATTTCGATGTATAATTTTGGGCACATTCAACCGAACCCACGTTATTTTTCTTAGCGAGGTAAGTGAAGAAACCGGAGCTATGATACCGGATCAAGTCTGTCATACCATCCCCGTTTACATCTTGTAGCAAAAAGCCATCCGTAGAAATCCCCGAGTTTTGAGTACCGGCAAACGTGGATTTATAAAATTGTCCATCTCCCATCGAGTTATAAGCGGCCCACGTATAGACTGGATCCTTTTTTTTCGGAGATACCAGCAAATCCATAAGCCCATCTCCGTTGATCTCCCCCAGCAACAGCGAGCGATCTTTTAGATCCACCTTTTTTAATCCGGTATAAGTAGAGACTTTTCGGCCCGTCCAAGTACTACCGGAAACATCAAAAGTATATATATTTACCCCGGAGTCATTAATAAGAGCGATGTCACTTTTCCCGTCTCCATCATAATCTAATACCAGAAGTCTATCTGTTTTCTGAAATGCGTCCTCAGGATCAGGCTGCTCCGTGCCTACAAAATTAACGTTATAGGGAAACAAGTAACTCTGATATAAGACCTTACCACTTTCCAAATCAAATATATAGCATTTAGAGGTCTTACTGGTCTCTCCAAAAGGATGATGGCAAGAGACCGCTAGTACTTCCTGTTTTCCATCCCCATTGAAATCCCCTGTATAATAAAACTTAGGATGTATGCTCTTTGCCCCATCCGCATCGGTCAATACGGTCGGGAAATTAAAAGTCCGTGTATATTTAGATACCAATCCCACAGTCAAACTGGCCCTATATACACGGAAAGTCACTTGATCATTATCACCGGAAACGCCATTGTTTACTTTTATGATATGCTCTTCTTGCTTTCCCTCCAAATCCGCACAAAAGATATCGATAAAATTAGCTCCGGTCGTAAGATTGGGCATGGGGGAAGCGTACTCGCTATTCAATCCGGCATAAAGATAGATTTTCTCTTCTCCGGTGAATTTATTGTCATATCTATTCTGGGAATGCTGAAAAGCCGTCGAATGTCTGTAATGCTCCCAATAGGGATTCTCATTAGGCAAAGAGATCAAACCATCTGCCCCCGACGCATAATCATACCTTCCTTTCACTACCTTGATACGAGCAGGATCCGTTGATTCATACCAATTATATAGCTGTGTGACAGAACCATTATCATAAGACCCATCTGTTATGCCTTCTCCATAGTAAAGCTTTATAGGGTTCAGAGATTGCCCGGAGGCGGAATAATCTATCTGGCTTAAAACTGAGCTATTGTTCTGGTTTTTATAGCTCAAGCTATACGTACAAAGCGCAGTAGAGCCTAATTTACTGATGATTTTAGCCAGCAAGTAGCTTTCCCCTGTCTTAAGCCCCCCTATAAAAGAGACCAAGGGGTCCGGTCGTGAGGCTTGATACTGAAATTCCACAGAGGCACCATTATAAGCAACTTTTGTCAATCTGTAATGGTTTTCTTGCTCGACATAAGTATATAGGATCTGATTATTTCGCAAGTCAGACAAAGAAACTATCGGATAAAAGATCTTATTGCTTGTATTTGAGGCATATCCAAATATGCCCTTGGTTCCATTAGGATAAAATACCTCAAAATATTTCACGACATCGCCGGACAAAAAAGCTTTTACTTTTATATTGCCTTGCTCGGACTCATAATTAATAGTTGTCGCATTCTCTGAGATCTTTATAAGACGCATCCCGTCTAACACGAACGCATCCGCTTTCGTACGTAAAGCTCCTTGGGGCTTACCATCATAATAAATATTCCTACTCGTACGCATGATCGATTGCACACCGCCAATACCCCATCCAATACCAACGATGCCATTTCCTTGCTGGCTATTATAAGCCAATGATAATTGGGGTTCAAATCCATTTATACCCGGATAAACCTGTATGGGAACCGTATAGGTTTTAGCTCCAGTCGGGGAAACACCTGTTTGTATCGGTATCTCTCCTACAGCTTTCGATTTATCTATTGTAACTGTAGTCGGAACGTAAGTATTATCAGATATGGCTTTAGGAACAAAAGCCTGAGGTTGCTGTGAAAACCTTTCCGGATTTTCTGCAGTTTTCGCTATAACCGGAGGATATAAAGCCTTCAATAAAGAATCCTCATAAGCCTTGTAATCACTTTCCTTCCAATCGAAAAATTGATTATTCTCAGCAACTCCTTGGGCACATAAATAAGAAGATGGGGACATAAACATGATAAATATCCCTATCGTATATAAATATATTAATTTCATCTATAAGTATACTTAAATTATATTTTGATCAATCCTCCTCTTGGTCTACGGGAACGGCCTCCAAAGATGAAGCCATCGCACTAAATTGCCGTGTTGTTCTATTTCCTGACGCATCATAAGTATAAGTAAATATCATTTGTTGGGATTGCCTAATATTCAAAATTCCGCCAGACTTTACCTCAAAAGGCCCATTAATCGTAATTTGCGCCGGAGCGGAAAGAGATAAATTACCATTACTTGCCACGGTTACATTTTGGACAGCCAACGTATTACAGCCCAAAACTGATACACTTGATGAAACTGTCTGATTTGTATAAGTACTCACACAGCTTCTCGTGTCAACCTCTTGTGATGATAACGGGGAAAATAAGCAAGTCAATACGATACATGTAAAAAAGACGATTCTCTCTTTCATATCAAAGAATTTATGATTCTGTTATTTCTATTTTTAATTCCTTGAGATTACAGACTTACATACTTCTTCAAAGTATCCGCTTTCTTCCCATCCACAAACAACGTATAAATAAACGTTCCATAACCAAGTTCCGAACGGCTTACTTCTACCACATTACTACTTCCATTATCCAACTTAATAACTTTCACGGGTTTACCTGTGACATCAAATATCTGTAGACTAGCAGACACAAACGTCGCCGGTAAGGTATAAGAGACAGAAGCACCTTCCCTATTATATAATTTTGCGCTATCCACAGCACTTATATTACTTGTGGAAGTCGTGCTCGAACGTAATTGAGATTGTACCTCCGGCGATAGTAGAGCTTGCAAATTATCAATCACCTCATTCTGTTGTTGGATCGTTTGTTGCATCTCCTTGATACTTTCTACGATAAGCGGAATAAAACCTATATAATCTATAGACATCATCCCGTTTTCATCCGTTTGTACAAGTTCGGGTAATACCTTTTGTATGTCTTGAGCCAAAAAACCAATTCGTTTACGACTAGCCTCCGCTGCCTCTCTTCGATCTATCTCTGCTTGGATTTGTTTGTCTCTATTTATCTTTGCGATAGTAGCGGCATCCATAATCTCCTCTGAATCGGAGGAACTTCCCGATATCCCATTATCCAATGTGGCAGAGAACTTAGACTCATCCTGCTCCCTATTCTCCTCAAGTGTAGAGAGGTTGTATGAATAAGAGACCCCATTCACTTGCTCTAAAAGAGCTAATGGATTTTGCAGCGACTCTACATTTTCCTTCAAGCGAGCGTCTGAAGTTATATTCACTCCATTCACACGAAGATTCGTATTGAACACGAAATTAGTATTACTAGCCGGATTGTAATACGCCACGACATTGTTAGCATAACCATTTGTAGTCATATAAATACCCAATTTCCCATGCAACCAAAGTTGATCCGTATCCGTGGTTCCATATTCTCCAGCAAACACATTCCAACCTTGATTTGCATATTGTCCAAAATCACCAAATGTTAATTTCGAACCTGCGCGTGCATCCCCTATCCGACCATATATCTGCATAGAGGTTACATTTCCTAAGTCCTCATTATTGTCTTTTAAAAGGCCTGCTTGTACTCGTCCATTTGAAAGAACCCGGAGTTGAGCATTTGCGTTTGATACTAAACTAATTAAAATTAAGAAAGAAAAAAGTCTTGTTGTTTTCATATAAGTTGTTCTAAAATATAAATAGATAAACATTCAAATAATACTTCTAAGGAACCCAGTACCATATCCAAACAATTGCGTAAAAGAGGCTATTACGGATAGCGATCCTACACGTAAATCACATTTATTGCGGAACATTGCGTCTACAAACAATAAAAGGGCATAAATAATAAGAGGCACCAGAAACAAGCGGCAAAAGAATGAACTGATAACCAATAGACAGACTGAAAACGTGAATAATGCCGGTAAGCAATGTACCAGCTTCAATGAGCCGGGATGTTTCCGGTTCAACGCGATCCGGGCCTCCCCCGAATGACGCACCTGACGGAAGAACTGCATGAGATCCGTCCGCCTTTTATGATAAACCCATGCCGAAGGAAATAGCCGGGTCCGATAACCAGCCTCCATGATCCGTATGCTAAAATCAATGTCCTCACCATATCGCATGCCGGAAAAACCGCCCAGACACTCATATACATCCCGCCTTATTCCCATATTAAAACTACGGGGATAAAATTTATCCAACTTTTTCTTCCCGCCGCGGATACCACCGGTCGTCAGGAATGAGGTCATGGCGTAATTGATCGCCTTCTGGATCGGGGAAAACGAGGCATGCGCCTTATCCGGACCACCGAACGCATCCACCGGATAATGATTCAACGAGTCGTGTATATGCTCAAGCCACGTGGAGGGTAGTACCACGTCAGAATCCAGTATGAGCAGATACTCGCCAAGCGCTTGCCTAGCGCCATGATTACGCGCCATACCCGGGCCGGAGTTCGAGATCACATAATAATAAAGATCCAATCGCCCTTGGTATCGCCCAACAATCTCTTTCGCCGGTATCTCCGAACCATCCTCCACCACGATAACCTCAAAATGGACATAGGTTTGCTTGCAAAGGCTTGATAACAGGTCATCAAGCTCATCCGGCCTGTTATAAACAGGAATTATAATGGAGTATAATCGCATATCTTTTGTATAAAAAAGATTGAGGATACCCTCAACAGACAGTATCACTCAATCTTATCAAAAAAACTATAGCTTCAATAGAAATAAATATTATTGTACCAATAGCATACGTTTCGTTGAGATCAACTGTCCGTCTACTACCAAAGAATACATATACATACCTGCGACACCTAGATCAGAAAAGCTTACCATTATACTACCTTCTCCCCGGGTAGCGATATCGAATTTCTTAACTTGAGTTCCTTGCAAATTGCAAATAGAGATAAAAGCGGAACGTGCGGATGTAGGGATCGTAAAGGATATATTCGTGGTAGAATTAAACGGATTCGGCGTATTTTGATTCATTACCGCATTCGAGAGCAAAGACTTACTCGTCAAATTCTTGTTATTCTGCAAATCAGACAAATTAGCTTTTTCATCCAATTGCAATTCCAGTTGTTGGATAGTAGCGTCCAATTCTTTTACAGCCTGTACTAAAACGGGTATAACAGCCGTGTAATCCACCAAGCTATCACCTGTGGAACTTAACGTCACAATCTCTGGCATAACCTCAGCTACCTCCTGTGCCAAGAAACCAAAAGCTTTAGAAGGTACGGCTTCTGCTGATCTCAATTGCGATGTCTCACTTTTCCAATTGTAAGATACCGGTTTTAACCCCAATATGATTCCTAATCCACTATTTAAGGGAGTGATATTGGTTTTCAACCGAGCATCCGAAGATTGATAAACCCCCTTTACTTCTATATAATTATACTGGGAGCTTTCTGAATCATAGAAAACGACCTTTCCTCCTGTTCCTGAGATACGAGGATTAGCGACCGCAACTTTTAATTTCAAAAATGTACCCGGATAATCACTCCCGTTATAATACAATTTTTGTCCCCACGTCTGTATGTTCGTGTACTGGGCTTGGACACTAAACGATACGAATAGGCATAGTATGCCTAATAAAGATACAGATCTTTTCATGATTTAAAGATTTAAGTTGATAATATCTATTTTAACACATCAAAATATCCAACCAAATAATTATTTCCTTTTGAGATAAATATCTTATAATCACCATTCAGCAAAAAATCTATAGAAATAGGATATTCTATCTCAGAAGAAACAGTTATGATGTCATTATAAAGTACATTTCCTTTTATATTTATAATTTTCACATTAAGTCCATCCAATAATTTATTAGAATGGATGTAAATATTATTTTCATCTATTGATAATGTAGGAGAAGATATTATAGAACGATCTTCCTCTTCTTCCCAAGATTGTTCAGTATCCTTCACTCTATTCGGATACACAACTGAAGAAACAAACATCAGAAATACTAATCCCAATATAAAACTTCTCTTTTTCATTATCTATTTTTATAAACAAAAATAGTCTCTATGAGAAATCTATAAGCAAAATAGGATTTACTTCTTATTTACTTTTTGTTTACAGCGATTAAGTTATTATAAATCAGCGATAAATTTATCCATCATTTCTGCGGTACCTTCTGTTCCATGAATCTTTTTATAGAGACGAATCCGGGATGCTGTTATTGCAGGAGTCGAGCGTCCAACTAACCTTGCAATGTCCTTCACGGGCATGGATATTTTTATCAAATAACAAATATGGAGTTCTAACTCTGAGATTTGCGGGTATAAAGCATATAATTGAGCGGTGAAATTTGAATAGGTTGTATCAATCTCTTTTCTCAACTCCTTCCAATCCTTATTCTGAATTTCCGTATCAGTATTATTACTTGTTTCATGAAATAACCGATAGACTTCGGATTTTCGAAAAGCTATTTCAAGCAAACTTTTTTCATTTTGAGAAGTAAGAATCTTTCGGTTTGATAGTTCTAATAATTCCTTTTGAGATTGCACAAGTTGCTTTTTAAAATTATCTCTTTGACACTCCGATTGCTGCAAAAGTTCCTCTAGATATGAAATTTTCTTATTATTATATTCAATACAATCCAAACTTTCCGCATATTGATTCTCTTTCAATAGACGTATTTTTTTCTCCTTTTCAATCGCTGCTTTTTTCTTCTTTTCTAACACATATATATAACATAGACTAAAGAAAATAATTAAAACAACAAATAATGCAAATTGATAATTGCGAATTTTTCTTTTTTCATTATCTATTTTCAATTGAACATTCTCCTTTTCTGTATGCTGATACTTATATAATGAGTTAACTTTTGCTACAGCTTCCGTTTTTGTTTGATTCTTAATTGAATCAGACAGTTCTATACATTTATACGCATAATTCAAGGCTAATTTACGGTCTCCTTCTTGGTTTTTTATTTTGGATAAGATTCTATACGTATTTTTTTTCATATAGATATTCCCATACTCATTTGCTTTCTCAAAATAATATAGAGCTGAATCTATTTGCTTATAGCTTTCATATATACAACCTAATCCAAAATATATATTTGCTTGATTCTTCATACTTGAAACCTTACTGAACAAATCTTTAGCCAAATCATATTTTCCCATATCTATATAGATGCTACTCAATTCCCTTAGTACATTATCTATTCTCGATTGATCATTTAATAACAATGCCTTCTCATAAGCAGATTGATAGTAGTATATAGCACTGTCTGTATCTTGCTTGGCGTTATAGATCCGAGCAATATTCCTCAATGCGATCACCTCTCCTTTTCCTTTATCATACATCTTGTATTCATACGATTTCCTATAAGCTTCGAGAGCCTCATCATACAAACCTTGATATGCCAGTCGATATCCCATCTGCTCATAAACCCGTCCTAATATATCATATCGCTTACTATCTTTCCCTATGTCCGCAGCATCTTGAAAAGCTCTCACCGCTCTTGGGGCATCTCCCATATCCCGGTATGTACTTCCTAGATAATAATATGCCTCCATTAATTGATCTGGAGTCCCATAGTCCTCATAATACTGAACTATTGATTTAATCAAAGAGTCTGATTCATGAGGAATATACAGCTTATCTTTAGCTTTAATCTTAAGCAAAGCATGGTACATACGTATATTTTCCGGCTCATTCATGATTGAGCTATCCAAAGAGGAAAGACAGAGTAATGCGCTATCCGGATGCTCCCACATAACAGATTCCGCACGAGATAGTTCCGCAGGTAATGGTTTTTCTTGGCGCATACAAGAAAAAAGGGTAGCGAAAAGTAGCAAAGTCAGTCCTAGTGTTCTCTTCATTTAGATTATAGTTTACAACTTAAACGCAAGTTATAAAATTTATCCACAAATATCAATAAAAATATTCATTTGCCACAAAAAAATATCTTCTTTAAGCCTACTACTCAACTAAAAATCTTTTCCTTTAGTTTGGTATCCTTCAATAGCCTCTGTGCATACCCCTCCATTTAAATGAATTTTCAAATAATACTTCTCAAAAAACCGACTCCATATCCAAACAATTGCGTAAAAGAGGCTATTACAGATAACAACCCTACACGTAAATCACATTTATTGCGGAACATTGCGTCTACAAACAATAAAAGGGCATAAATAATAAGAGGCACCAGAAACAACCAGCAAAAGAATGAGCCGATAACCAATAGACAGACTGAAAACGTGAATAATGCCGGTAAGCAATGTACCAGCTTCAATGAGCCGGGATGTTTCCGGTTCAATGCGATCCGGGCCTCCCCCGAATGACGCACCTGACGGAAGAACTGCATGAGATCCGTCCGCCTTTTATGATAAACCCATGCCGAAGGAAATAGCCGGGTCCGATAACCAGCCTCCATGATCCGTATGCTAAAATCAATGTCCTCACCATATCGCATGCCGGAAAAACCGCCCAGACACTCATATACATCCCGCCTTATTCCCATATTAAAACTACGGGGATAAAATTTATCCAACTTTTTCTTCCCGCCGCGGATACCACCGGTCGTCAGGAATGAGGTCATGGCGTAATTGATCGCCTTCTGGATCGGGGAAAACGAGGCATGCGCCTTATCCGGGCCACCGAACGCATCCACCGGATAATGATTCAACGAGTCGTGTATATGCTCAAGCCACGTGGAGGGTAGTACCACGTCAGAATCCAGTATGAGCAGATACTCGCCACGCGCTTGCCTAGCGCCATGATTACGCGCCATACCCGGGCCGGAGTTCGAGATCACATAATAATGAAGATCCAATCGCCCTTGGTATCGCCCAACAATCTCTTTCGCCGGTATCTCCGAACCATCCTCCACCACGATAACCTCAAAATGGACATAGGTTTGCTTGCAAAGGCTTGATAACAGATCATCAAGCTCATCCGGCCTGTTATAAACAGGAATAATAATGGAGTATAAACGCATATCTTTTGTATAAAAGTCTAGCACAAATGTAGACTCATTTTCATACATAGTCAAGGAACACACATGGACAAATCAAGACCAGATAGCACTGATAATCAATAAATTAAAAACACACATATGGACATCCCCTGTTTTTAGTACTCTTTGAGATATTGATCTAGTAAGAAACTTACGTCGGAAGGTATTTGTTTGCTTTTTTTGATACGCTGTTTGATACGCTGTTTCTGTTTGGATACAGACTCGGGGAGAGAGTTCGCAAAAACAGCTATTTGGGAAGAACTGAACCCCATCTTGATTAAGCAGCAATATCGCTTATCTAATTCGGAGAAATCAGGGAAATCTTTCTCTAACCGTGTATAGAACTGATGGTATTGCAAGTTTGTCCAGTTTATGATTAATGACCAATCTGCATCCTTCAGATATTTAGGATGCTCTTTTAGGTCTTTCAATTTATCGAAATAAGGTAATTGCTCATCTAGTTTCTTATATGAGGATTTCAGTAGCTCTTCATATTTCTCTATCTCTTTATGGGACTCCGCATTTTGATCCAATAAACTTTTATTCTCTGAAACAATCTCGTCGATTTCCTGCTGTTTATTATTTAACGTGGCGATCAATTGCTCATTTTCTTTTATACGATTCTCATTCTCTCTTATCGATTCCTTGTAAATTCGTATTTGCTCTCTAGCATGCGCTAAAGATTTTTCCTTCCGCAATACACGATATTGATAGACGATTATAAGAATCAACAGAACCGCAGTGACAAACAAGCCGATTATCTCTTGATTCGTTTTTTCTAGTTTTAGCTGGTTATTTATGTTCAACAATCTCTCATGATCATACCGAGCCTGAATTTCAGCCAATTCTCCAGCATGATTTATTACCTGTAGCGAATCTGAGTAAATAAGATATTGGTTATTATATTCTATGGCCTCCTTGTAAAGTTTTTGTTCTACACATATATAATATAACACTTCATAGGCTTCACTTAGCGTATACAAATTGTCCGTTTCTAAAGATTTCTGAAAGTAGACCTTTGCTGAGTCTAGTTGCCCCAAACTCCAAAAAGCACTACCTATCTTGTAATATATTTGAGGAAGCTTATGTAAGGAAGATACTTGTAAACATAAGTCAAGCTCTTTTCTAGTGTAATGTAAAGCTTTTTCTCCTTGACTTAACTCATTATAAACAACGCCTAGCTCTCCCATAGCCATAGCTTCAAGTTCTAAATTTCCTAATCTTTTAGCATTTTCCAATGATTTACCAAAATAGAATAAGGCACTATCCATCTCATTTATATGCACATAAGTTCTTCCCAGCTCCGATAGAGCATAAGATATCCGTTCTCCATTTCCTGATCGTAATGCGTATTGATAAGCATCCTTTAATTGTACCAACGATTCTTCATAAAGATCTTGATAACGATACGTATTTCCTAATGATTGGCAGATCAGATAAGTAAAAAGCGGCTCATCCAACCTTGTCATTATATCTTTAGACTTTAAAAAGAGAGGTATCGCTTCCGTTAACTTTTTCTGATCCTCCAATAATTGTCCCTTATAATAATACGCTTGCGCCATCCTTTTCAAGTCATCCTCTTTCTCGAAATAATCCATCGCATCTTGAACCAACTTATCCGAGGAAGGGATATTCAACGAATCCGGAAGGCGTTTACCATATACCTTATCCCGGGCTTGTGCCAACAATAGCGCCCAAGTAGCATAGTTCTTTCCGCTAGAGAGTGATGATTGAGGCATAGAACGTAATATAGATAATGCGCTATCCGGATGCTCCCACATCACAGATTCCGCACGAGATAATTCCGCAGGTAATGGTTTTTCTTGGCGCATACAAGAAAAAAGGGTAGCGAAAAGTAGCAAAGTCAGTCCTAGTGTTCTCTTCATTTAGATTACAGTTTACAACTTAAACGCAAGTTATAAAATTTATTTTATAAATACCACTAAAATATTTGTTTTTCAATAGTGATTTTGAGATACGATCAGCCAGCAAGGAGATGCGGCACACTATGTATCTACTAGTTATATTATGTATTTAAAATATTAGCATATAAGCATTTGCAGTTTTTTATGGTAAAAAACAAAAGTTTATCAATCAGAAAACTTTTGTTTCCCTATATAGAAACTACTTTTACATATATAGGCACTGTCTTTTCCTGATTTATCTAGACACTTTTTTTGTTTATAAACGTAATCAGTAGACAGTAGTTATAAAGTAATACTGATATAGTAGTCACTTCTTTTAACTTCATACTGATAACATAGACAC
>NZ_JAMOKU010000064.1:0-26275 GCF_023656845.1 Parabacteroides sp. Y3-G-102
AGTCTTTTAATGCTAAAATTAAGGCGTTTAGAGCTGCTTTAAGAGGAGTAACGGATATAAAATTCTTTCTTTTCAGACTTACAAAGCTGTATGCTTAATCCCCCAGGTTTATCGGGTGAGCCCTTCAAGGATTGGTAAACCGGGTCGAGTACGTGGCAAGCCATATCTCCGAAAGCTCCGGTTCCGAAATCCCACCATCCACGCCAGTTCCAAGGGGTGTAGATCTCATGGAACGGACGCATGGCGGCCGGGCCGATAAATAAGTCCCAATTCATCGTCTTCGGACAACGTTGTTTTTCGGTTGGGCGCTGTAATCCTTGCGGCCAGATCGGACGGTTGGTCCATGCGTGTACTTCTTTTACTTCACCGATCTCTCCGTTCCAGATCCATTCGCATAATTGACGGACACCATCGCCGGAGTTCCCTTGGTTACCCATCTGGGTCGCTACCTTATATTTAGCGGCGAGTTTTGTCAATAAACGGCTCTCGTAAACGGAGTGGGTAAGCGGCTTTTGGCAATATACGTGTTTACCCATTGTCAAGGCCGTGGCCGCGATCGTGGCATGAGTATGGTCCGGAGTAGCTACCATGACACCGTCGATCTGGTCACCCAACTCATCGAACATCTTCCGCCAGTCCCAATAACGTTTAGCGTCCGGGAATTCCTCGAAGCAGTTCTTCGCGTATTTCCAGTCGATATCGCAAAGCCCGATGATGTTCTCGGTTTTCATGCCGACCAAGTTCGGGTGGCCTTTACCACCGATACCGATACCGACAATATTCATTGTATCACTTGGTGCCTTATGGCCTAATCCAGCGATCGTTTTAGAGGGGACGATTGTTAGACCAGCTGCCGCTACGGCTGCTTTTTTCAGAAAATCTCTTCTTGATTCCATGTTGTATAATTTGTTTTTTTTAGTAGTTACTGTTAGAAATTGAAACAGGAGGTTACCATTCTATGATCCGAAGGGTAAGGGGAGACTACCACGTCCGAGGTGGCCTCGCTTTCGCCTGTGATAAATGAGTCTGTTACCTTACATCCGGAATATAGTACGAAATCCAGACGGTCTAGTATTTCTTGTTCGCTAGGAACGGGAGTCCATGTATAGCCGGGTGTGGAGACCTCGTCCGGATGGATTGTCCGGTAGGAGTCGTTCATCCCGATCTCAGAGAAAGCCTTGGTTGCCGGCCACTCCACCTTGATCTTGTGGATACCGGCATCGGCGGCCCGTTGTGTCCAGTCCAAGAAAGAAGGCTCATTAAAATCTCCTGTTAAAAAGACAGGATAACCTTCTTTCATGACTTGCTGTATATCTTTTTGATAACGAGTTACTTCTTCACGTCGGGCCTCGTTGGCGAACCGGATAGCTTCCTCCTCGGTATCGATAAACGGATAATCGCCATAAGGAATCCCATTCAATTGATAAGGCTGATACGGGATATAATATAGATGGCAATTAAACATCCAGCAGAATTTGTCTTTGCCTACCTGTATCTTCACCCCGTAGCGGGAAGCCGTACTGTCGACGACCGGATAACGAGATAAGATATAATGTCCCTCCCCTTGGTTGAAAAGGTGGAAACCTAGGGATTCCGCGATTTCCGGCACATGATCGTGCTTGATGCCGTCTTCTTCATAGATATGCCCTTCTTGGATTCCTACGATATCCGTCTGGCTAGCCTCGATCACTTTCGCTGTCTGGCTAGGGGGAAGCTTTCCCCCTAGGGTATTCAACCAAATATTGAAACTGCTGACTTTTACCGTTGCCGGCTTGTCGCTACATGCGCTCAATGCACAACAAAGTATGGCTACGCAGCATAAAATTTCACTTATCTTCCTCATGTTTCTCTGGTATTTACAGGAACAAATATATTAAATGTCCCGTTCTTTTCACTACTAAGACTTCTTAATTTATTTTACCATCGGCCAAGGAAACTTCGATACAAGCTGGATGCGTTGACCTGTAGCTTGTGATTTTCGGGCGGCCTCGATAATCTCTAATACGTGTAACGCATGCTCGACATTTATACGTGGTTCCGTGTTTAATGCCATGTGTTTGCTGATATCGGAAGCACCTTCTTGCCAAACATAGCCATTGGTGTCCGGAACGAAACGCTGGGGTACCGGATGATCCATCGTCGATAAGTCCACCCCGTTCGGTGCCCAGTCGTAACCTACCATATGCATATTGCCGTGTGAACCGTATAAGGAGATCGTCGCTTTCTCCTGTCCTTTACCTAAATGTCCGTATGGATCGAAATAGTTGAAACCACACTCGATATGAGAAAGGACTCCCTTTTCGTGTTCCATGATAATCATGGCATTATCTTCTTCTCGAACTTTGATCTTGCCCTTATCGTCTACGGTTCTCTCCGGGGTTACGATTGTAGTCATGGCAACAACGGATTTAGCCGGTCCCAATAATCCGGTTAGGGTAGCGATATTATAAACTCCTAAGTCGGGCATACTGCCACCTAGCGGTTCGTAGAAGAAAGCGGACCAAGAAGGACCTTCATGTCCGTAATGTCCGTGCGCACATGCCAGATTACCTAGGGTTCCTTTATTGATTTGTTCGGCCATAAAGGCAAATTGAGGACTGTTTACAACGGCAGGCGCACCCCAGATACGAAGCCCCTTGCTAGTAGCGAGATCGTATAATTCTTTGCCTTCCTTATAGGAATTCGCCAAAGGTTTCTCGCTCCAGACATTTCTTCCTGCCATCAAAGCCTTACGGTTCAACTCTCCGTGAACCTGCATATCGGTCAATGTAAGCATCAAGTCGAACTTGGAACCACTAAGCATATCATCGATATGCTTGTACCATTTAGGTATATTATATTGCTTGGCCGCCTTTTGAGCACGATCCGGTTTGATATCGCAACAAGCTACGATTTCTACATACGGGCACTTCGATATATGGGGAAAATATTGGGTAGATACACTTCCGCAACCGATAACGGCTACTTTCACCTTTTTACCTTCCGATTCGAATTTCTCCGCATAGGCGGAAAGGGGTGATAGTAGTGACGCGAGACTTGCTGCGGCCGATACTTTAAAGAATTCTTTTCTATTCATGGCATTGATTTCTTAATACAATTAGTCTAAATCCTTAATCTTCACATTCTTGAAATATACTTTACTTCCATGGTCCTGAAAACAAAGTTTACCGGTGGTAGAGATACCGTAATCGGGGAAAGCTTCCCATTTACCGCTATAACGACGCATCTTCCAATCTTCGGACCCTTCTTGGAAAGAGAAAAGTTTTTCTCCGTTCAGCCAGTGCTCAACATATCCATCCTTGTAAAGTACCATAGAGGAGTTCCATTCTCCCGGAGGGTTCACCTGTTTGGTTTCCGGTACATACATAGCGTAGTTGCAACCCGTTTTCTGCCAGTCTTCCAATCCCTCTTTTCCGGTCTCGCTGACCCAAGGATAGTTATCGTCATCGATCAACTGGTATTCCGGGCCGGTTTCAAAAGGAGCTTTGTACTTAGGTCCTTCTTGTACGTGATATAAGAATCCGGAGTTTCCTTGCGCTCCGATTTTCCAGTCCCATTTGATCTGGAAATTATGGTAATTCTTAACGGTAACGATATCGGTACTTACCTTGATCGTAGTATCCGCTATCACGTCACCACCGTTTCCGTAGCCGACGATCACCCCGTCTTCTACCTGCCATCCCTTGACATCACCCCCGTTGAACATTTTCCAACCGGTAAAATCCTTGCCATTGAATAACAAGGTATAGCCTTCCGCTTTTTCTTCCTCAGTCAATACATTATCTTTTACTTCCGTGGATGAGGAACGACTTCCACATGCAACCATACACATCCCGTAAATGGTTACTAGAAAAATAGATACGATCTTTTTCATCTGTTAGAATATTTAGTTTGATTATCTCCTTATGATAACGCCATTTGATATGGTTTATTTGTTCATTGGCAAAAATACTGCACATAAAGGATTTGGATAATAGAGTATCTAGCTAAAAAAAATGGATTATCTTTGCGTTATTCAGTAACCATCTAAAAGTTTTGGTTTATGGCGAAAATAAAGCATGGTTTTTCCGGTCAGCGGTTGATTGTCTATCCTTTCTACATTATAGAACAAGCGTTGAACAACCCGTTGGTCGCGGACTTGGTCGTACACTCTATGGGGTATTTTCCGAAGGCGGAAAACCATTATATTGATCGTGCGTCCGGTTGTGGAGAGTATCTTTTAATTTATTGCACCAAAGGAGAGGGCTGGTACGTGTTGGATGGAAAACGATATGTCGTACCCGAGAATCATTTTTTCATCCTCCCGGCAGAGAAGCCCCATCAATATGGTTCGAGCGAGCATGATCCTTGGTATATTTATTGGGCACATTTTAAAGGGAAAAAGGCGAAGTATATCAGCGATCAACTGCAAGGGGTGATCCCGATCGACATGGATGATAATTCCCGTATCGGCGATCGTATCGCTTTTTTTGATGAACTATTGAATGTGTTGGAGAGTGGGACGGATGAGGCTACGGTTAATTACGTCAATTTAAGTTTCAATCATTTGATCGCCTCTTTCCTCTATGTGAAGACGTATAGGGAGGCTAAATTCTCCAAAAGCAAGGCGGAGAATACGTTCTTTATTAGTTTGGCGACCCACTTCATGACGGAGAATCTGGAAAATAAATTGACATTAAAGGAATTGGCCTCTCATTTCGGCTATTCGGAATCTTATATGTACAGGCTTTTCTTCAAGGAAACCGGTTATGCTCCGATGAATTATTTCTTGCATATGAAAATAGACCGGGCTTGCCAGCTATTATTACATACGAATATGAAGATCAATCAAGTCGCCTTGAAACTGGGCTTTGACGATCCCTACTATTTCAGCCGTATCTTTAAGAAGATAGTAGGGACATCACCCAAGGATTACCGGCACTCGTTACCGAAGTGAGATATTTACGATGAACCTAAACGGGAATTTAGGGCTGCCCTAAACGAGGGCTTAGGGATACCCTAAACGGGAGCTTAGGGCTGGCGGTATTTATTCCGGTCGGCTTCCGTTATTTCCCGGATTACACGGCAGGGATTGCCGGCAGCTATAACATTGGCCGGAATATCTTTGGTTACGACACTACCTCCGGCGATTACCGTGTTATCGCCAATGGTCACCCCCGGAAGGATACAGGCTTGCGCACCGATCCATACGTTATCGCCGATGGTCACGGGAAAAGCGTATTCCAAACCCTCATTACGTTGCTTTACGTCAAAAGGGTGGCCGGCGGTATAGATGCCTACGTTCGGGGCGATGAATGCGTTATTGCCGATACGAACTTTCGCTCCATCCAAGATAACGAGATTCACGTTGGCGAAGAAATTATCCCCAATCTCGATATTATAGCCATAATCGCATTGGAAAGGGGATAGGATAACGGTGTTCTTCCCTTTCTTGCCTAGAAAAGAGGTTAGAATCCGATCTTTTTCTTCCTCTTGGTCGGGGGGCAATTGGTTGTATTTGAAAAGGACGCATTTCGCTCTTTTCATCTCATCTTGAAGCTCTCTATCATGATTCGCATTGTATAATAGACCTTCCGCCGCTTTCTCTTTTTCTGTTTTCATATGTCTCTTACTAAGATTTATAAAACGATGATTTGCGCGAAGATACTATTTTATTGGGAGGAGTTTATCCTCCGATTCGTATTTCCAAACCCATTTTTTCCCCCATCTCCTTAAAGGGGAACAGCTCTTCTTTGGCTAGCATTTGCTCGCAGGGATAAGGATAGGTGAGACCTAATTGCTCGTATTTATCTTTTCCCAATGTATGGTAGGGAAGCAGGTGTACGCATTTGATACGATTTTCTTTCGCCAGCATGAATATTTCCCGAAGCGTATTCTCATTGAGATTGAAACCGGGGATTACCGGTACACGGATCGTTACTTTATTAGCGCTCTTACTGGATATATACCGTAAATTCGTGAGGATCGTATCCAAGTTCGCTCCGGTTTCTTTCTGAAGTAAATCCTTGTCCGTATGTTTGATATCGAACAAGAACAAATCGATAAGCGGAAGCGCTTGCTTTATCTTATCAAGATTCACTTGCCCGCAAGTCTCTACGGAGGTATGCAGTTTCTCGTTCTTGCATTGGATCAGCAAATCCATCAATCCCTCGAATTGCGTGAAAGCTTCGCCACCGGAAAACGTAACCCCTCC
This sequence comes from Parabacteroides sp. Y3-G-102, assembly GCF_023656845.1. Taxonomy (NCBI): domain Bacteria; kingdom Pseudomonadati; phylum Bacteroidota; class Bacteroidia; order Bacteroidales; family Tannerellaceae; genus Parabacteroides; species Parabacteroides sp. Y3-G-102. The sequence continues at coordinate 6,194 of NZ_JAMOKU010000064.1, forward strand.
ACCGGAATTCAGGTAATAATCCCGGTCACGCAAAAGGATTTCCATGATCTCGGATGAGGTAATAGATTCACCGACAAACTTAATGGCGTTCTGCGGGCATATACGCTCGCAAGCCTTGCAGGCTACACAGGCCTGACGATTAAACACCGGAAAATGGTCTTGGATGGAGATATTGCCCCGTGGACAAATCGCCTCGCAACGTCCGCATCCGATACATTTATTCTTGATATGGAGCAGATGCGGTTTCCTTTTCTGGGATTCCGGGTTGGAGCACCATGGACAATGTAGGGGACAACCTTGAAGGAAAACGACGGTCCGGATGCCCGGGCCGTCGTGAACGGCGAACCGTTCGATCTCCATGATTGATAACCTATTCTCGCTAACCTTATATTTATTCATCATATAATACCCTGCTTAAAAGTTCCTGTTGAATATTGGGAGATAAATCGACGAATACCGCGGAGAACCCGCTTACCCGGACGATTAGGTCCGGGTAATTTTCCGGGTGCTCTACCGCGTCTTCTAAAACTCCCTTATCTACTACAGTCACCATCAAATGGCAACCCCCTTTCGCAAAATAAGTCTTGAACAGGCTCTTGATGACAGCCCTGTTCTCGTTGAACATGGAAGGAGAAAACTTAATGTTTTGTACCGAGCCTCCATGATACTTGGCGTCGAACTTCGCCAAGGAATTCAGCATGGCCGTGGGGCCGCTTTTATTCGCTCCCCCTTGCGGATTATTGGCAGGATTCATATACATGCACGATAATCGCCCGTCGGGTGAGGCGGCGGTCCGGTTTCCCCATTCCGTGTTTAATTGATTATTGCTGATAACGATCAAGAAGTATTGCATACCGATGGCGATACCGCGATTGCGTACGCCTTTCGCTACGAACTCGTACAAATCGTTGGCCATCGTATCGGCAGTCTCAAGGTCGTTACCATATTTATCACAGTTTAGGCAATCTTTTCGTAAAGCCTCATAGCCGTTAAAATTAGCTAGCATGGCATCATTCAATTGCCGTAACGTGTATTTTTTTTGATTGAATACCAGATCCCGGATTACCCACAGGGAATCGGAAGTGTTGATATTGCCATACGTCTCGTTTGTCCCGCCTAGATAACGTACGCCTCCGTCCAAAAGCGCTTTTCCCCGTGCGATGCAATCATCGGTCAATAGGCTGGTAAACAAGAAACTTACGTGCTGGTTCATCACCTCATACGAATGGTATTGGGCTTTGACAGACAGATCCAGATAATAATCGAGTAAAGCCTTGTAACCGTCATAGAATTCCTCGAATGTCTGATACTCCTCTAATTTCTTTAGAGGTACCGGCCCGGATTTACGTTTACCGTCAATCGGGTCGATACCATCATTCATATAAATCGTAAGTAGTTTTAGTAAATTGATGCAGATGTTGGGCGTACCCGTACTTTGTCCTTGTATCACGAACTCGGTACACCCGAAAGGCACGTATTGTTCCGCTGCTTTCTCGTCTACACGCATTCCGTACATGACGGCCGGGACGTTTACGTCGTCATTGTAAAGGGTCGGGTAAGTAGCTCCCGCACCCAAAGCGTCCAACGCTTCGTCCCAGATTTCCTCGGAGGTATCTTTATCGAAACGCAAGGTGAATTGTGGCTCTACATACCTGCAATTTTTCGCTACTTTCATGGCGATATGCAGGAATACGTCGGCCTCTTTCGGATGTTTGCGTCCTTTACCGCCTACGATGATACGTCCGTTTACGGTTGTACGGCGATTTTCAATCATGGTCCAAAGCGAGTGGATATATCGGTATGCCTCTTCGTCGGTCAATCGCCCGGACTTGAGATCGGCTACTAAATAAGGGCCTAGATAATCATCCAGACGACCGTAGTTTATAACACCGGCCAACAAAGCGAATAACCAGAATAACTGCATCGCTTCATGGAACGTACCGGGTTTCTTCTCCTTGATGTTCTCTAGGGCTTGGCAGATACGCTCTAATTCTTTTTGCCTTTTCATGTTGGCTGAAGCCATTTGCTCTCTAGCGTCTTGCTGGAGATGAGAAGCACAATCTACAAAAATATCCAGACATTGGATGCCTGCTTTGTAAAAGTTATTATCGGGTTGCTCTTTGAGTTTCTCCTGTAAATCAGAGCGAAGGCCACCGATGCCCTTATCCAATAGTTTCGGGTAATCCAGCATCATTCCGGATAGACGTGTGGTAGCGATCATCGGGTATTCGCAGTCGATGAACATACCCAATGTATCCTCGGTGAGGACCTCCTTGTTGAATTGGGTCTTTAAATCGTGATCCAACCAATAATCATATAACGCATCCACCCGTTTTCGTTCAGTTTCATCCAGTTGTTGCTGGAAGGCACGGAGTTTCTTGAATACGCAATAATGCCCGACACCCCCTAAGGAAGTTACGCATCCGAACCCGATCGGTAGGAAGTCCGTACGTCCGGCGATCAAGTCTTGATTCGTGATCTTGCGAAATAGCGTGGGGTATAAAACTTTCAGGCATTCCACTTCACGTATCTCTTTGGGTAGGGCGGCACAGGCTTTATGGACTGCCGTATACCGCTCCATGATCTCCAGTTGTACGATCAGAGGTTTCTCGCAAGGTAATTTCTTGCTGATCTCTACGTTTTGCGCCCCTTCTACATTGAAATTTGCCATATGATTATTGTTGTTAATATTGTGTAGAGACGGGGCATGCCCTATCTCTACAAGCAGATGATTTTTTAATGTTTGCTTCTTTCGGCTTCCCGCCAATTATTTTGATAACCGGTTAGTAAGTCCGTAAAACGTTTCGTGATCAAGTGCGGACGGGTGATCGCGCTGCCTACTACTACGGAATGAGCTCCGAGGAAGATACATTTCATGGCATCTTCCGGCGAGTAGATATGCCCCTCCATAATGACATAGGCTTTGTCTTTAAAGTCACGGCACATACGGGCGAATTCCCGTAAATCCGGTTGCTCGATATGCTTGGTTGCTTCCGTATATCCATATAAGGTAGGGCCAACGATATCGGCTCCCATTTCTACGGCACGTACAGCTTCCTCATAATTAGAGACATCCGCAAAAATGATAGCTTCCGGTATCTCTTTCTTGACGATTGGTAGCAATTCGTATGCAGGGCGGCCTTCATGGGTTATTTGGCTCGTACAGTCCAAGGCGATAATCTCGGCTCCGGCTTCCCATACGGCTTTAGCGGCCTCTAAGGTTGGGGTGATAAACACATCTGTGTCATCGTGCCAGATTTTCCAAAGCCCGATTACTGGTAAATCCACTTCTTTTTTAATCGCCTTGATCTGCTCTGGGTCGTTGGCACGGATACCCGCGGCTCCTCCCCATTGGGCGGCTTTTGCCATTTTTACGACAAAGTCTACTGAAAAAGTCGGATCATCGTGTTGTACTTGACAGGATACGATCAGTCCTCCCTTGAATGAATCTAAAAGTTCTTTCTTATTTGTTTTCATATTTTTTTTCGTTACATCGTTTTCTCTAAAAGCGCGGCGCCGATTATTCCGGCGTCATTTCCTAATTCCGCACGGATGACTTGGGGGATACCTATTTCCTCGGCGGCGAAGGTACAAGTATGTAGTTTCTCGTTTAAAGGTTTCAACAGCAGGTCACCTGCATGTGCGATACCCCCCCCTAAAATGATTACTTGCGGACGGAAGATGGTTATGAACGTGGAGATTCCGGCGGCCAGTCTACTGATATAGTCATCGACGATCTGTTTAGCGAGGGAATCCCCTTGTTTAGCGGCCTCGAAAAGAATCTCACCATTGACTTTGTTTTCGTCTTCGCCGCAAAGTTTCCATATCAAGGTGTCCTTATTCTTTTGTAAGGTCTCTTTCATGATACGGATTAATGCGGTGGATGAGCAATAAGCTTCCAAACAGCCTTTTTGCCCGCATGTGCAGCGTTCGCCATTGTATACCAATTTGGTATGTCCAAGTTCGGCTCCCATATTATCGGATCCGGAATAAATCTTCTTACCCATGATAATTCCGCCTCCGACTCCCGTTCCTAGCGTTAGCATGATGGCGTCGGTATATTGGCTGGCCGATCCGGCCAAGACCTCTCCATAGGTCGCGCAATTGGCGTCGTTGGCTATATAAGTAGGCAATGAGATATGCTTCTTTAAATAGTCGTAGATGGGGACATTCTTCCATCCGAAACAATTGGCATGTACCAAAAGGTTCGTCTTTGGATTTACGTAACTAGGCATGCCGATGCCCCAAGAAGAGATGTCTTCCATTTGCAAGCCTGCTTTGAGAACCGCTTTTTTGCTGACTTCCGCCATGTCGGTGGTGATCTCCTCGATCGTGCGTCCGGCTTGTGTCGGTATACTCTCCTTTGCGATAATCTGGTGATTCTCATCTACTACGCCAGCGACCATATTGGTACCGCCAACGTCCAGACCGAGATAATACTTGGTGCTTTCCATCTTTGCTCTTTATTTTATGAGGTCAATAGAGTGAATTATTTGTTGGCAAAGATAGAGGAGTTGTCTGCCCTAGACAATGTGAGGTTTAGCCTAAAATAATGGACTATTTTTGCATAAGTGCTCTCGCAAGCTTACGAGAGTACTTTAGAGAAGAGGTGTTATCGAGAGGAGACTTCTGTAATAACCTTCAAATATAGTGTGACTGTGTTTCTTTATGTTTAAAGAATCATATCGTAGGTCGATTCTATTATTTTTCTCGATGATGGAGCAAGCCTCTTTTATCATGGGCTTGAAGTCTTCTTCTGTTTTATCTTTGTCTCCGTTGGCTAGGTAGATATATAATTTTTTTTCTCCTTGATAGGTTTCCGTGAACACTCGTAACCTATCAATCATCATATTTTCGCTGTATTTATAGTTCGGTGATATGGCTATAATATAAGGAAATAAGTCTGGGTGTTCCATCATCGCATAAGTGACGAATGTCCCTCCCAACGAATGTCCGACTAAAATCCTGTTATTTCCCGCATGGTATTTTTCTTGGATGAAAGGGATTATTTCATTCGTTAATGACGAGAGCATTTCTTTTCCATGTCCCGGGTTGTCATATCTTTTTACCGATAAGGAATCTGTGAAAGGCGGGGTCAGCTCACTTTGCCTGTTTGAATTAAATATTCCAACAATAATACAGGGTATGTTGGGATGTGTCAACTCGAATGTTGAACAAAATAAATTGAATGTGGGGGGATATTGTGCGTCTAAGACATAAATAGCGAGTAAAGAGTCACTTTTAAGGCTACCATCTACTCCGCTTAAATAGACTTGCATTTCACGGGTCTCTTCAAAATAGTCTGAGTTGTAGATATATCGACTCCCTAATGCCTGCATCAAGTAGAAATCGGCTTGCGCATGTATCCGGCATATTCTTGAGAATAATACGATAAGAAAGAGAAGAACTGTTTTTGTTTTCATAAATAGTGATATCTAGAATTATGCAAATATAGCGAAAAATAAAGTCTTTAAGTATGTTTAAAAAAAGGACCGGACGATGGGTATCGAACGGTCCTTTCTTTAATCTTTATGTCGTATGCTGTTATTCTGCTTCTTTTTCAGCAGCTTCCTTTTCTGCCGGAGCATCTTCCGGGGTGAAGTCAGTGATGCCTGCGTTGATCAAGATGTTATACCAAGAGAGTAGTTTCTTGATGTCGCTCGGATAAACACGCTCACGATCATAGCTAGGCAATACCTCGGCAAAGTACGCACGCAATTGGTCTGTCGTGGCTTTGGAAGGTACCAAAGAGGCGGTTTTTCCCTCTTCCTTGTTCTTTACGCTAGTCAATACCTCATGTAAAGGCACTTCTGTTTCATCCGTATAGATTGCGATATCGCCTAATGAGATTACTTTATCTTTTGCGTATGCGGGTACTCTCTTGTTATCAGTCAGCGATTCAACGATCAACATGTTTTTTCCATGGGAAACCAGTTTATACAGACCGGGTTTTCCCGAAATAGACAAAATAGTCTTCAACATAATGTTTTTTATTTTCTATTAGTGTTAAACTTCGAAGTGACAAAGGTAATAAGAAAAAGTGGAATTCTTCCGTCATGAGGACGGTTAACTTCGTTGGAGAAGTATCTTAGGTGCATCAACGAAGTATCTTAGGTTCGTTGACGGAGTATCTTAAGTTCATTGGATGATGAAGGTAAGATGCTGTAAAAGCCACTCGTCCCGCTATCGGTGATTATTGGGATTGAAGCCAACATAACAGTTTGCCTACTTGCGGTATAAGGGCCTGTCTATTGTCATTATAGATAACGTAATCGGAGCGATCTTTCTTTTCCTCGTCCGACATTTGGCTGTTGATTCTGCGTTCGATTTCTTCTCTCGAGGCTGAGTCCCTCCCCAAGGCTCTTTCGATGCGGAGTTCTCTTGGGGCATAGACCATCAAGCTTATGTCTACCACTTTGTAGAAACCGGATTCGAATAATATGGCGGATTCGATGGCACATAAAGGGGAAGTCTGTCTCTCTACCCAAGCCGAGAAATGACGGTTTACCTCAGGATGAATGATCTGGTTGACCTGTTGTAATTGTTTCGGATTATTAAAGATGTGGGAGGCTAGAAGTTTCTTGTTCAATCCCTCATTCGTATAAATCTCCGGACCGAAAAGGGCTGTTAATTTCTCACGGATAACCGGGGAGTTATTTGTCAGCCATTTACTTTCCTCGTCCGCTATGTATACGGGTACACCGGATAACGCTAATAAAGAGGCTACGACGGATTTGCCGCTCCCGATCCCTCCTGTAATACCTATTTTAATCATGCTTATTGTTGTGTTCCAAAATAAATTCTACCTTATCTGGCAATAAGATTGCCGTATGCACCCAGTCTGGTTTCTTGGTGAGTTTGACGGGTAGGGTACCAGATACGTTTTGCTCCAGATCCTCAAAAGGTATATGAATCGAGAACATATCTTCCGAAAGTCCTTTGAATCGGGACAAGGGCACACTGCAAGTCACTTTTACGACCGCCGGAAACATACGTACCGTATAATGTGGCGGTATATGACTGCAAGAGACAGGTATTTCCAATGTCTTCTCCGTGTACTCCTCTATCGGAATCGTGATGGATACACTTTCCGGATCGAAGTTAACGCCGTCTACCTTGATCAGTTGTACGGTTCTCGTAATGTTTTTATTCGCCTTTCTAACCTCGGTGAAGACCGTCTTAACCGAGGTCAGTGTATCCAAGATCGCCGCGGTGGCATAAGCGTTGATCTTTTGAGGGGTGATTCGGATATCCCCGGATAGTTGAAAGCCGGCTTCCAGATGAATATCGCCATTAAAGACGACCGGTATTTCCTTATGGACCCGCTGACTGAAATCCATATCTATTTGTTGCGGATCAAAACTTTGTAATGCCGTAGTGGCTATCAATTGTTTTTGAATATCGTTCTCGATCTGCCTTTTACTTACTTGAACCGAACCATTTTTCTCCTTCGTATTCTTCATGTTCACTTCAATCGGAGCAAACGATCTTCCAAAAGTATAGTTGAGTAAAACGCTACCCTTGTCTTTTACCTTTGCGGTAATCGTTTCCACCTCAGGGGCATTAAACGCTATATCGGCAGGTACGTTCTTATACTTAACCGGAAAAACAAGTTCTATCTCATATTCCTGCTGCAAGCTTTGGAGTAGCCAGAAACCGAAAGCCAAAAGGGCGAAAAAGAAAAAGACCAAGACCTCTTTCCATCTGTCTCCGTGGAAAAAAGCCTTAGTCTTTGCTTGGATAGACTTGAAGGAATTTTGTATGTTCTCAAGTCGTGACATATTCTGTAGTTAGATTATTTCTGCTGCTGAGCGTCTTCCGCTGAAGCGAAAATAGAAGTTTTATCTACACGGATACGTACTCCATCCGCTACCTCGATTAGCATATAAGTATCACCGATCTCTTTGATCTTTCCATAGATACCTCCGGCGGTAATCACTTTATCGCCTGTTTTCAACGCCTCACGTGATTTCTGGATTTCTTTTTGTTTCTTTTGTTGCGGACGGATCATGAAGAAATAGAAGATAGCTACGATAACTACCATCATCAAAATACCGGACCACTGACTTCCTCCAGCTGGAGCTTGAAGTAAAATACTGAGTAAGTTCATACTATAATAATCGTTTTACAAGTTAATATCAATAATGATATGCACAAATGTAATGATAATAATTAATCTTTGAGCAATAACTTCTCTTTTTTTAATTCGTTGACTATTGAATCCAGAATTCCGTTAATGAATGTTCCGCTTTTAGGTGTACTATAATACTTTGCGGCATCGATATATTCATTTAAGGTAACGTTGATGGGAATGGTCGGGAACGATAAAATCTCGGCTAAGGCGACTTGCATGATGATCAAGTCCATATTGGCGATACGTTCGGTTTCCCAATTCTTCATATGTTTGTCGATGCGTTCACGATATTCCTTACCTTTCAACAAACTTTGACGGAATAACTTGATTGCGAAAGCCTTGTCTTCCAAATCCTTGAACATTGGCAATAAGGCTTGTTTACTACCTTTCTTCTCCTCGAATTTCTTGATAGTCTTCAAGGCGAAAGTCTCTACGATCTCAATATCGTCGTTCCAGTAGATGCTTTTGTCTTCCAGATATTCCTCTATCATCTCGTTCCCACAGATTACTTTCTTGAAGATCTGGCGCCAGAACTCACGATCCGTCTCGTACGAGTCTTCTTCGTTTTTCAAGTATTCGGCGTAAATTTCAGAGCTTAAGATCGTATCCAATACGTTTTTAACAAACTCCTCGTCGTTACTCCATGAGAGACCTTGCTCGTCCACATACTTTTTCAACGTATCGTTTTCCGCTAATTGAGCGACAAAACGATTGTCTACGAAGCGTGTATTCGGGTTTAACTCCTCATCGGTAGGCATGTATTTGCACTTCCGGGTGTCAAGGATCCTTCTTTGCAGGTTGGTAACTTCGATAATTAGGAGTAAGAAATAATAATATAAGTCATATGACTTCTGAAGGCTGAAAAGCAATTCGTTTTCCGCAACTTTGAGGTCACCGTTTCCGTTTTGATAGTAAGAGTATACTATCTGTAAAACTTTAATGCGGATTAAAATTCTGTTGATCATCGTTTGAAGGAACTTCTTATTATAAATTAGGCTGCAAAGGTAGTCGTTTTTTCCATAAAAGAATCCGGATTTACTTAATTTTATATGTGTTAGATGATATTTTACAAATTTAGCCTCAATGGGCGTATTTTCGATCGTTAAAATAGTTGCTAATTAAAAAAAAATGCACATATTTGAAGCAAGTTATATAAAGTGGGTGGTTTTTTAACGAATGTTAGCTGTCATGGAAGAATCAAGGAATAAAAAACATGTTGAAGGTGGCGACAGGGAGATTCTATACTCTAAAGCCATTAAAGCGGGAAAACGGATTTATTATCTGGATGTGAAGAGGAATTTGAAAGATGACCTATTCGTTGCCGTTACGGAAAGTAAGAAAATTCAATCAAAGGATGGTTTGCAAATCTCATTTGAGAAGCATAAGATTTTCCTTTATAAGGAGGACTTTGAGAAGTTCATGGAGGGAATGCAAGATGTAATCAGTTATATCAAGAACTCAAATCTGAAGAAATCCGCGGAAGACGTGGTGGAACCTGAAGAGGAGGAAACGATTCATGGCGATTCCCCGGAGGAGGATATGGCTTCCGGTGCTATAAAGTTGGATATTGAGTTTTAATGTAACACGAAGAGAAAAAGATAACGGGCTGTTTTACTCATGGAGAGAAACAGCCCGTTATGTGTTAGGAGCTTTCCGCAAAGGAAAATCCTATTCTTTGCTGCGAATTATTCAGCCGGGTGGATAGCCTCTGTAGGACATGCGTCAGCGCAAGTTCCACAATCTGTACACATTTCAGGGTTGATGCTGTATTTATCACCTTCTGAAATTGCTCCTACCGGACACTCATCAATACAAGTTCCGCATGCAATACAATCATCGCTAATTACGTAAGCCATTTTTTTAAACGTTTAAATTGATAACTATTAGTAGGTGCAAAAATATAGCTTTCTTTCTATTTAAAAAATATCTACTGGCTTATTTTCTTCAAAAATCTTCTTTTTTGCAATATCTTTGTCGGGTTTTCGTTATTAAACAAAATAGGTTGAGATTTGAGACGATTATTACTTATATTATATGTGGTAAGCTTGGCTACCATGGGAGCCATGGCTCAAAAGGAAAGGGTGAGGAATCAGCCGTACGCTGATTTGAAATGGCTTCATCTGGGGTTTCATGTGGGTATTCACTCGCAGGATTTGTTATTGACCCATACCGGTGTCATGACCAATGGAGAGACTTGGTTCGCGGAGATTCCTTCTTACTCACCCGGCTTTAGTGTCGGGGTGATCGGAGATATGTATATGAATCCTTATTTCAATTTACGCTTCACGCCTTCTATCCATTTCGGAGATAAGAAATTTAAGTTTCGGGAACAGGCTACGGGAGAGGAATTCATCACGAACGTTCGTTCCAGTTATCTGAATTTCCCCTTAGACGTTAAATATACGGCTTTACGCTTGAATAATTACCGTCCTTATTTGATCGGCGGTATCTATGGCTCCGTGGATATAGGCCGTAAGAAAGGTAATCCGATTCTATTGAAAAGCACGGACTTCGGATTTGAGTTTGGCTTGGGATGTGATATCTATCTACCCTACTTTAAGTTATGCCCAGAGTTGAAATTCTGTTTCGGATTGGTTAACCTATTGGAGAAAGATCGTCCGGACTTGGTAGATCAAGCAAATATCAAATATACGGATGCCTTATCGAAAGCTACATCCCGTATGGTGATCCTGACATTTAATTTCGAATAAATAACTCGATATAGATATAAGCGGCCGGAATAGCCATCATTACGCTATCGAAGCGATCCAGCATGCCTCCATGTCCGGGTAATACATGCCCGGAATCTTTCACGCCTAACGTACGTTTCATCAAAGATTCGATCAAGTCGCCCCAAGTCCCGAATACTACGATTGTGCCGGCTAATCCAAGCCATGTGTACCAGTTCGTGGCCGGCATGAACCAAGCGAATATTTGGGAGGTTATTAATACGAATGCCAACCCTCCGTAAAAACCTTCCCAGGACTTCTTGGGAGAGATACGTTCGAACAATCTTCTTTTTCCAAGCATAGATCCCACTAGATAAGCTCCCGTATCATTTACCCATACGAAAACGAAAATAGCCAAGGCAAAATAGGGGATATGTACGATCTCGCCCGGCGTATTAGGTACCGATGTAATAAAGTTTAGCAGAGAGAAAGAGCCTGCGCAATAGATTTGACCGAATAAGGTCAATGCCCAGTTATTGATTGGATTACTGGCTTTATCGTAAAGCTCGGTGATCATGGTATACATTAAGAATAAAAGATAGGGGAGAAATATATTGCCTCCAACCAAGCCATTGGCGTAACCGAATGTGGCGGCGAAGAGGTAGGCTCCCCCCAAGGAGCTGACAAATCGTTTGATGGCGGCATTCTCATAATGTTTAACCAATCCGTAGAACTCCCATAGAGAAAGTCCGGTAATGAGTCCAAATACCGTAAGAAAATAATAGGAGTGGAAATAGATCGCACCGACTAATACCGCGACGAAAATGATGCCAGTCAATGCACGTGTAATCAGATTTTTCAAAACAATAGTGTTTTTGCTTGTTTGTAATTTTGGCTGCAAATATAACTAATAAATTGATAATACAGCAATAAGGAAGGCTGGATAGTAACTTTTGATCAAAGATACACCCCAGCCTTACTTGTTATGAATGTCTTGACTTTGGTCAAGCTATTTTCCCTGTCTTGTTTTCTTCGGTAGGAGTATCGGTTACGTTTTCCGTTGTTGCGTCCGCTTCCGCCTCCTTATCCGCATTCTCCTTGTTCTTTCCGTTAGCCTTTTCCTGCAACTCCAGAATCTCTTGGGAACGGGAGATCCAGGCGCGTTTCCCGAAGATATGCTCTACATCTTCCGAGTAGATTACCTCACGATCCAATAATACCTGCGCAAGTTTACTATGTCCTTCCTTATTCTCGGATAATATCCGTTTTGCCCTGTCGTATTGCTCATTGATGATCTTCTGTACTTCCGTATCGATCAATTTCGCAGTCTCCTCACTATAAGGCTTGGTGAATCCCCAATCCTGTCCGGTGGAGTCGTAATAGTTCAAGTTTGGAAGTTTATCGCTCATACCGAAGTAAACGACCATCGCATATGCTTGTTTCGTGACACGTTCCAAATCGTTGGATGCGCCTGTGGATATTTTTCCCAAGACTAATTCCTCTGCGGCACGTCCTCCTAAAGTAGCGCACATCTCGTCCTGCAATTGCTCGCGGGTGGTGATCTGTCTCTCTTCCGGCAAGTACCATGCCGCACCTAATGCCTTACCACGGGGAACGATTGTCACCTTAACCAGCGGATTGGCATGTTCCAACAACCAACTTAACGTAGCGTGACCGGCCTCATGGTTCGCGATACATTTACGTTCTTCCTCTGTCGTGATCTTCGAACGTTTTTCCAGACCACCGACAATACGGTCTACCGCATTCATGAAGTCTTCTTTCTGTACGAATTTCTTTCCGTTACGGGCGGCGATCAAAGCAGCCTCATTACAAACATTAGCGATATCAGCACCCGAGAAGCCCGGAGTCTGCCTTGCTAGGAACTCAGCATCTACGCTTTCATCTATCTTGATCGGACGCAAATGCACCCCGAATATCTCTTTACGTTCATTCAAATCCGGTAATTCAACATGGATTTGTCGGTCAAAACGTCCGGCACGCAACAACGCTTTATCCAGAATGTCCGCACGGTTTGTAGCGGCTAAGATAATAACACCACTGTTAGAGCCGAAACCATCCATTTCGGTCAACAACTGGTTCAACGTGTTCTCACGCTCATCGTTGCTATTCATATTCGCGTTCTTCCCACGGGCACGACCTACCGCATCGATCTCATCAATAAAGACGATGCAAGGAGATTTTTCCTTCGCTTGGCGGAATAAGTCACGCACACGGGAGGCGCCTACACCGACAAACATCTCCACGAAATCAGAACCAGACAAGGAGAAAAACGGCACATTAGCCTCTCCGGCAACAGCCTTCGCCAATAATGTCTTACCGGTTCCCGGAGGGCCTACCAATAATGCACCTTTGGGTATCTTACCTCCTAATTCGGTATATTTTTCCGGATTCTTTAAGAAAGAGACGATTTCCTCTACCTCTTGTTTCGCTTCCGCCAATCCGGCGACATCCTTGAATGTCACCTTACGGTCATTATCTTTATCAAAAAGCTGAGCTTTTGCCTTACCAACGCTGAACACGCCACCCGGACCTGCGCCGGTACCACCGGACATACGTCTCATCAAGAACATCCATACACCGATCAATAAGATAATCGGGCCGAATGAAACCAAGAAATTCCAGATAGCGTCATCGCCTTCCTCGAACCGGACTTGTGTATCGATATGACTATCGGCTACCGCTTTGTCATAGAAATCGGAAAACTTGTCGGCCGACGGGATCTTTACGTATACTTTCGGAGAAACCCCGATTTTAGAAACGTCCATATTCCCAAAGACCTGTTCAGTCTTTCCATTTTTCACTGTAGCCTCCACCAAATTCTTCTTGTTGTAGACTGTCATTTTATCGAATACGTTTTCCTGCGCTAGTTTCTGGAACTCTGTCCAGCCTAGCTCTTTCGTTCCCGAAGAATCATTTGTCATGTATAGGGCAACAAGCATGATGAAGATCAACCCGTACATCCAATACAAATTAAAGCGGAACATCTTAGGTTTCCCGCCCTTCGGTGTTTTATTAAATATATCGTTTTTATTTTCCATAAGAGATTATCATCAAATATTTAGGCTGGCTTAATCAATGTTAGGTACTTGTATAACCTTCGAGTCTGCCCAAAGGTTCTCTAAGTTATAAAATGCACGTTGTTCCGGCAGGAATATATGTACAAGAACCGTGCCATAATCCATGCCGATCCATTGAGCGCCCTGTGTACCGTCAATGGATAATGGTTTCTCGTTCGCGTTCTTGCGTGCGAAATCCCATACGGAATCAGATAACGCTGAAACTTGGGTAGGAGTGTTTCCCTCACAAATAACCATATATTGACAAATGGCACCAGAAGTCTGGCTTAAATCTACTGTTACAATATTTTTGCCCCTTTTTTCTTGAAGGCCTTCAACAATCGTTTTTACTAATTCTTTTGTTTGATCCATTTATTTCTATTGATATAATTTTCCAAGTCGCAAATATACTTCTTAATTCGTTACATACGTCTTTTTCTTTCATTAATATATGTGTAATACCTTGTTTGAGACTATCTCCTCGATCGTTATAAGCTTTTAAAAAAACACGTACGTCTTTTTGAGAAAACATGTACGTGTTTTATCCGAAAGACGTACGTGTTTTTTCTGGATATTTTTTTCGAAGGTTTATTTGCAAATTTTGAAAAAGTATATACCTTTGCACTCGCTAACAAGAGAGTTGGTGATTTGTTAAATATTGTTCTATGGTGTAATGGTAGCACAACAGATTCTGGTCCTGTTTGTCCTGGTTCGAATCCAGGTAGAACAACGTTTAAAGTTTACTTGACAATTTTGTAGAGATTGTTCTATGGTGTAATGGTAGCACAACAGATTCTGGTCCTGTTTGTCCTGGTTCGAATCCAGGTAGAACAACATAAAAAAGCCTCGTTATTCGATAAGAGTAGCGAGGCTTTTTGTTGTAGATATCATGTTTTTATTTGTAACGAAGCCATTTGGACATCTCCTTTATACTAGGTTTCTTACCATACATGAGAATGCCTACACGGTATATTTTGGCGGAAAACCAAGTAAAACCGATGGATGATATATACAAAAATCCAATGGAAAGTAGTATTTCCCACAAAGGCACCTCGAATGGCACCCGGACCATCATGACGATCGGAGAAGTGAAGGGGATCATGGAGCACCAGAAAGCTAATGGTCCGTCAGGGTTTTCCATGCTATAGATCCCCGCATAGAGGGCGAAAACCAAAAGAAGCGTGACTGGTAGCATGAATTGTTGCGTGTCTTCTTGGCCGTCTACAGCTGATCCGATAGCGGCGAATAAAGAAGAATATAATAAGTAGCCGCCTATGAAATAAGCGATAAACAAGATGCCTATCTCGGTGAAGTTAATCGTATGAAGCATCTCTATCCATTCATTTGCCGGCTGCTGGGCTGCGATAACCGTCATGTTAGGGGTTGTGTTAAGTGCCATGCTTGATTGCAAGATCTCGCTTTCCATACCTCCTCCCAAAAAGAAAGTTCCCCCGGTGATGAGAATAAAGGTCATAACCGCCCAAAGGAATACTTGCGTAAGCCCGACAAAACCGATTCCTATAATTTTACCCATCATTAAGTCGAAAGGTTTGACGGACGAGATCATAATCTCGATGATCCGGTTCGTCTTTTCTTCCATAACCCCTTGCATGACCATTCCTCCATAGATTAGGATGAACATATAGATAAGCATGGTGAAAATTACTCCGGTTATGGATGCCACTACGGACGAGGATTGCTTTTCGCTTCCGTCATCCCCCCATTTGATCGTTTGTATGTTGAAATCTACTTTACTTTCTTTTATGATCTCTTGTAGATTGGGGATATTGAATGTTGCCAGTTTGTCACTCTCTATCTGCTTCTTTAATGTCATATTGACGAGTCGGCTCAAATCCGCCGGGATTTGTTTCTTGGAATAGAGGGTTGCGTTTTTCGGATTTTTCTGCAAGTCGTCGGAGATGTTGAGAAATGCGAATATCTCCTTTTCCGACATTTGCCTGTACTTATCCATATCTTTGTCGCCGTTGATAAAACGATAGCTTTCCGTATCCTCGAACAACGGGGCGTATTTGCCGGTGGCGTCGAGTATGGCGACTGTATGAACCTCATCTCCCTTGATGGAAGAGAGCCATAGGGGGACGAACGCAAGTGCAGCGAATAGAAACGGTGTGAGGAACGTGAGCAGGATAAATGACTTTTTACTTACTCTCCGGAGATATTCCCGTTTGATGATTAATCCAATTTTGCTCATACCTTTGATGTGTTTGTACCGGAAACGGTGTTGATAAAAATGTCATTCATAGAAGGGATCTCCTCCGTGAAGGAAAGAATCTCATATTGGGACGCCAGCCGGGTAAGCCAATCGGAGTTACTGATATTTTCTTCCTTGCGTATCCTTAACTCCTCAATACCTCCAGTCTCCTTGCGTACATTTAATATATAGGTATTACTCTTAAACCGTTCCCGTACCTCCTTGACATTGCCGGACAGGACGACCTCAGAGCGATTGATTAAAGCAATCTCGTCACAAATCTCCTCAACGGAGGACATGTTGTGAGTTGAGAATATAATGGTATGTCCGGCCGCCTTCAATTCCAATATCTCTTGTTTAAGGCGATCGGCGTTGACCGGATCGAATCCGCTAAATGGCTCGTCAAAGATCAATAGCTCGGGTTCGTGTATCACGGTAATGATGAACTGTACTTTCTGTTGCATACCTTTCGACAGCTCTTCCAGTTTGCGATTCCACCAAGGCATGATGTCAAATTTCTCGAACCAACGGGTCAAACGACTGCGTGCCTCTGGGTAGGAGAGACCTTTCAATTGTGCCAGATAGATCGCCTGCTCCCCGACTTTCATCTTTTTATACAACCCTCTCTCTTCCGGCAAGTAACCGATCTGGTAGATGTCTTCCGGGCTGGATTCATGGCCGTTGAAGCGAACGATTCCGCTATCCGGTGCCGTAATCCGGTTGATGATCCGGATCAAGGTTGTCTTGCCCGCCCCGTTAGGCCCCAGTAATCCAAAGATTGTTCCTTGAGGAACTTGGATACTTACCTTGTTCAGCGCCAGATGCCCGGCGTACTGTTTTACCACGTTTTCTGTCTCAAGGAAATTCATAGATGTTTTTTTATTACATTTTTAATACGATACGCTCACCTAGCTCTTTGCAGAGCACGTTCTTGATCTCGTTGAGGTGGGCGTTCTGTTTCATTAAATCAAAGATCTGTTCCATGTCACCCTTGTTTTGAGCCTCTTTGATTTTCGCTTGGATATCCTTTATCTTATAGAGGATATAGGCATCTTTCATGGAATAGATTTCCCGGGGTACCAAGTAATCCAATTTATCTTCTTCTTGCTCCAGTTCCCTGAACTTCGTATGATATTTACTAAGCTGGTACTTATCGCTGATAAGGTTGGCGGCAAGCCGGCTGATGTTCGGGTCCGGATGGGCAAGGAAATAACGACTGGCCATAAAGCCCTCGTTTTGACAATGTTCAGCAGCTTCGTCCAGCATTTGTTTGAAGGCTGGCGTATAAAACGTAAGGTCATCACGTTCCAGATCGAAACGGATATAATCGGCGACCCTCATGATGACATGCTCGTTGGTCTCCTCATCTACGTAGTCATAGAGGACACGTTCGCCATATCGTACGATATAGCGCAGAAGAGCCAACTCATAAGCCTCAAAAGGAGAACGTTTCGGTTGGACCTGTATGTTGGGAGCCGTCGGAACCTCGTAGGGAGGAGTAGGGGGTGGACCCGCTTCCTCTTCCGGAATATAGTCCTCGGGCGGTGGAGGCGGAATATTTTCCGGAGGAAGGGTATTCGCCTCTTCCGGTGTATACGGTTGGTAGCCGGGGAAATCCGGATACTCCGGAATCGTATTGACGGGAGATTGAATGGGCGGTGTATTCCTTACGGATTTAGCCGCTTGGTTCTCTTCCTTGTTGAGACGGATCTTATTGACCTCGTTGAGTAAGACTTGCTCGTCTATCTCCATGGTCGTACTACATTCCCGGATATACACGGAGCGAGCGATATTATCAGGTATAATCGCTACCGTACGGATAATATCCGAGATCAGGGCGGAACGTTTGATCGGATCACCCCCCGCTTCCGCCAATAGTAACTTTGTCTTGAAACGGATGAAATCCGTCTCGTTCTGGCTGATAAACTCTGCGAACTCGCTCGCGCTATGGCTACGGGCAAACGAGTCCGGATCTTCTCCCGCCGGAAGAAGCACGACCTTGACGTTCATCCCTTCTTCCAATAACATATCGATACCCCGGAGGGCCGCTTTGATTCCGGCGGCGTCTCCATCGTATAATACCGTGATATTATTCGTGAAACGATGTATGAGCCGGATTTGCCCTTGCGTGAGCGCCGTACCCGAGGAGGCAACCACGTTTTCTACGCCCACTTGGTGCATACCGATCACGTCCATATATCCTTCCACCAAGAAACAGCGATCCTGTTTCATGATTGCTTGCTTGGCGAAATAGATGCCGTAAAGCTCGTTGCTTTTATGATAAATCTCGCTTTCGGGGGAGTTTACATACTTTGCGGTCTTCTCGTCCTTTTTCAATACACGTCCGCCGAATGCCACGACCTTTCCGCTTAACGTATGGACGGGAAAGATAACACGTCCTCGAAAACGATCATTCACGTTTCCGTTATCATAAGTGATAACTAAACCGGTTTTCTCGAGGAATTCCTTTTTATAACCTGCTTTTATAGCGGTTTTGTATAAAGCATCCCGCTGGTCCAAGCTATACCCAAGTTGGAATTTACGGATGATATCTTCCCTCAATCCTCGCTCGGCAAAGTAACGCATACCTACGCTTTTCCCTTCAACATGCTCATGTAATAAAGTAGAGAAGTATTGTCCCGCCCAACTATTGACGATAAGCATACTTTCCCGGTCGCTACGGATTTGTTTCTCTTTCTCGGTAAGTTCCCGTTCCTGTATCTCTATATTGTATTTTTTCGCCAAAAAGCGTAAAGCGTCGAAATAGCTGAGTTGCTCATGCTTCATGATGAAGTGAACGGCGGTTCCACCTTCTCCGCAAGCGAAACACTTACAGATATTCTTTGAGGGGGATACGTAAAAAGACGGTGATTTGTCCGAATGAAATGGGCATAATCCTACATAGTTGATCCCTCGTTTCCGAAGAGTCACGAATTCAGAGACAACATCCACGATGTTTGCCGCATCCAATATTCGGTCTATGGTAGGTTGATCGATCATTTTAAATTACTCCTTTTTTAGCGAACACAAATGTAGTGAAAAATAACTAAACACAAACAAGGCTTGATGTTTGCTTGTGTTTAGTTATTTTTCCCTATATTTGCAGCGTGAAACGAATGCTACTCGCCAAGTACGCCTTCCAACTTATAAGACTATATTTTGTAACTGATTGGATATTAATAGAATATACATCCTTTCAGGACTAGAAGAATTATCCATCATCCTGTGGAACATCCTTTGACAGACAATTGGTTCGTATTGCGAGACTTGACCCGTCCCAATGCTAAACGCCCGGCCTATAGGTTGCTGGAGGAAAAGGGCATAGAGGTTTTCACTCCTATGCGTTGGCAGTTGGTCGAGAGGAAGGGTAAGCGGATTCGTGAGGAGGTTCCTCTTCTGCACGATTTACTTTTTGCCCATACTACCTGTGCGTGTATGGATCCAATCGTAGAAGAGATCAGTACCCTCCAATATCGTTATTTGCGTGGTGGCTACCGTAAGCCGATGACGGTAGGCCATGCGGAGATGAACCGTTTTATCCGTGCTGTCCATTCCGATGATTCCCCGCGTTATTTCTTGGTTGAAGAATTAACTCCAGCGATGTACGGTCGCATGATCCGCATCGAGGGTGGCCCATTGGATGGCTACGAGGGACGTTTACTCTCTATACGAGGGGCCCGTGTGAAACGTTTGATCGTGGAGATCCCCGGTCTGTTGGTCGCCGCTGTGGAGGTCGATCCTGAATATATTCGATTATTATAACATATATTGACATGATACAGATTTACTTCACACGCAATTAACAATTAAAAGAACGTGTGTAAGATGTCAAACAAAGTAAGAGAACGTAAAAGTTACAGCCAGGATTTCAAGCTCCGTATGCTGAAGGAGTATTATGAGAGTGGCTCAACCAAGTACAGGCTATGTAAGAAATATTCGGTTGATTACGTGACCTTCAGTCGCTGGGAAGGTTATTTTGAGTCAAAAACG
>NZ_JAMOKU010000065.1:0-23951 GCF_023656845.1 Parabacteroides sp. Y3-G-102
ATTGATAATAAGAATGAAGAAGATGCAATTTCTCTTCTTCGCTGTAATGCTCATGTTTTTTGCGCATAATAATTACACATTTTATTGTTATTGAATGTGTCTACCTATATCAGCATAAGACAGGCTGATAATCAATTAAAGTACAAAAAGAAACAGCTACCCTTTCCATTCTCGGATTCTACCGAGATATGGCCGCCATGCAAGGTGATTATTTGCTTACAGATGCTTAAACCGATACCCGAGCCGGAGGGCTTGGTGGTAAAGAAAGGTACAAAAACCCGGTCGATAACCTCGGGTAAGACACCGATACCGTTGTCTCGCACGGTAAAGACGAGTTCGTTTCCCTCCCGCTGAGCCGCCACGATAATCTCGGGGTTTGGCTTTTCCGCACAAGCCTCACAAGCATTCTTCAGTAAGTTCAAGAAGACCTGCTCCATCTGCGCCCGATCCGCAAACCATTCCAGAGGCTCATCCGGCAAGCGGAAACGGATAGAAGGCTCCGGGCACAAACGCCTTAAATCCGAAAAGAAATCTTTCACTAAGATACGGGTCTTTACCGGAGAGGCGATCCGGGTCAATCTCCGGTAATTCTCAACGAAATCCAGCAACCCTTTACTCCGGCGATGGATGACATTCACCCCATGCTGGATATACGAACGATTCCGGACATCATCCGGATCTGCTTTACAACGTTTGCTCAAGGTCTCGGACAACGAGATAACGGGTGTGATGGAGTTCATGATCTCGTGCGTCAAGACACGGATCAATTTCTGCCAAGCCTCCATCTCATTCCGCTCCAAGGTAGAATGGATGTTCTTCAAGCTGACGATCCAACGCTCGCAACCTCGCAAGTCGATACGAGTGGCATCGATCGCCCAATCTTGCGGAACGGATGGTTTTCCGTAACGCACCACCGTCTTCCCCGCCTTGATAGCCTCCAAGAACTCATTGGGTAACCGACACCTCGTATCCAGCAACGCGTCGGCGGCCCGGTTCTTCCACTCAATAGCCCCTTCCCTGTCAGTAACGAGTACGGCAGTGTCCACCTTATTCAACAGACTCTCAAAATACTGCCGCCTCACCTCCTCGTCCATCAATCGGCCACGCAAGGATCGCAGGGCCTCGGACAAATCGTCCGCCAACTCCCGCATCACCTTATCCTCATAAGGTGAACGAACGATCTGGATCAAGTCTTGCTGCCGCAAGCAATCCACCACATAACGCCAATACTTCACCTGCCGCATCTGTATGAAATAAAGATGAATCGAGAAATACAAGATCGCGATCCCGCAAAAAGTAGGACAAAAAATAATCTCCTCATGCACGCAATAGAACAGGAGTCCCGTAGACAATACGATGCCTAGGATGTGCGAGATGACCGTGAACGCATACGATCTCATAAGCCGAACTTCTCTATTTTGCGATACAAGGAAAAACGGGTGATACCCAATAGCTCGGCGGCATAGCTCATATTACCGTTGCTTTGCCGCAAGGCTCGCTCAATGATTTTCCGCTCGGCTTGTTCCAGATTCAAATCAGGGTCCAGCTCCTTCTTCCGCTCGTAAGAGGCTGTATAGAGAGGGAAATCATCCGGTCTCAGCACCGTACCCTCGTTCAAGATCACGGCTCGCTCCAAAACATGCTGCAACTCCCGGACATTACCGGGCCAAGGGTATTTCATCAGCTTACTCCCCGCCTCCCGGCTCAACCCTTTGATCGTTTTCTTGTATTTCCGGCTATACAGCCTCTGGAAATGATCGGCCAGCATCAAGATATCCTCTCCCCGCTCACGCAGCGGTGGTATGGCTATCTCTATGGTATTGATCCGATAGAGCAAGTCTTGCCGGAAACTCCCCTCGCCCACCAGCTGACGCAGATTGGCGTTGGTGGCGCAGATCAAACGAACATCGATCGAGATCGGTTCCACCGCTCCCAAACGGGTGATATGACGTTTCTCTATAGCCGTCAACAATTTAGACTGCATCGGCAAGGACAGGTTACCGATCTCGTCCAGAAAGAGCGTACCACCGGAGGCCATCTCCATCCGTCCCGACTTAGACCGTCGGGCATCCGTGAAGGCTCCTTTCTCGTAACCGAACAACTCACTCTCAAATAATTGTTCCGGGATGCTTCCCAAATCGATCGTCACGAAAGCATCGTCACGCCGGGGCGAGTAATGCCTCAACAAACGAGCCACCAAATCTTTTCCCGTACCGCTCTCGCCGGTAATTAATATATTCGCGTCAGTCTCCACGAGTTTGTAGATCGTATCCTTTACCTTCAGCATCGCTGGCGACTCACCGATCAATTCCGGCAATGTGTCGTCCGCCTTCATGGCTTTCATCTGCTCCCGCAAACGTCCGACCTCCTTACGGGAATGGCTCAATCGAATGCCCGACGAGAGGGTAGCCAGCAACTTCTCCGTTTCCCACGGCTTGGAGATGAAATCGGTAGCTCCTACCTTAATGGCCTTGACCGCCTTCTCTATATCCGAATAGGCCGTCATGAAGATCACGACCGCTTGCGGATCGATCTCCAAGATTTGTCCCAAATACTCAAAACCCTCCTGCCCGCTCACGGCATCCCGATGGAAATTCATATCCAGCAAGACCACGTCCGGTTGGAACGTTCGCATGAAATACTCAATGCGTGCCGGTTGTGTCGTTACCTTCACCTTTTGCATGTACGGCTCCAACAGTAAGTTCAATGCGAACAACACATCCTTATTATCGTCGATGATCAATATCTTTCCTTTTTCTTCCATACGGACAAAGATAAAGGGAATAAAGACAGCTTGTACGTGCATTATCGCACAAAAAATGTACGCTATCGCACTACATGAAGAAATACAGATTTTTCTATGATTCTATTTTCTAATACGTTACATTTATGGCATGATATTTGAATCGGATTCAGCGAAATTGAGTCATCAGCGATATCATCAAAAAACGGAATTGCCATGTTAATACATTACTGTGTCATTGCCTTCAAAAACATCTGGAAGTATAAAGTCAGCGCCTCCATCAGTATCCTAGGGCTGGCTTTCGCCCTCGTCTGTTTCGTGCCCATACTCTATTGGATGGATCATGAGACCACTTACGATTCTTTCTACAAGGATTCCGAATCCATCTACCGTGTCTATAGCGCCGAGAAACAATCCGGGAAAGTGAACAAAGGAGCCTCGAAAGGTATCGAGAATAGCTTACGAGAGCAAGTCCCAGCTATCGAAGCCTCCACCACGCTTATGCTTTCAACCGAAAACTGCCGAACCCAAGCGACTCCTTATATCCAAATGAATATGCTTTATACAGACAGCACGTTCCTAGAGGTATTCCCGCAATCTTTCGTTTGTGGAGAAATGAATCATCCGCTACAAATCGTAAACAACATGATCTTGAGCGAACGTACGGCGGTCCGTCTATTTGGCGACGCGGAAAAGGCGATCGGGCAACCGATACACACCTTGATGAGAGCCTCCTTACCTCCCTACATCGTCACGGCTGTGGTGAAAGACCCATCACCCCATACCAATCTACCGTTCGACGCGATCATCAACCATAACATGATACAGCATTTCTCCCAGTTACCTCCAGAGGCACAATGGAGCTTCTTCGTGATGGACTTATACGTGAAACTCCATCCAAGCTCAGACCCAAAAGCCTTCGCCAATCAACTAAAAGAGCTACCTGAACGTATCGGGGTGAACATGGAGATCGAGTTGCGAACACTCCCCATCCGTGAGATCCGGCATCATCTGAATGAAGATGCACCCTTTACCTTAAATTTCATCGGCTTGTTCGTCGTATCCGGTGCCTTATTATTGTTTGCCGCCCTCTTCAATTTCTTGAATTCCTATATGGATCTCTTTCGGCAACGTGTGCGGGAATGGCGTTTACGGACGGTCAACGGCGCAACGAGAAAACAATTGATCGAACAAATGTCTGTCGAACTAGGCTGTTCCGTACTTGCATCCTTGTTGGTAGCCTTGATATTCATAGTCCAAGTCAAGCCGCTTTTCGCCCGATGGCTGGAGATTGATTTGGAGATGGGCCGGTTCCTGTTTCTTTTCGCAGGGGTAGGTATAGGTACATTCCTCATCCTCCAATGTGCAGGATTAGTATTCTTCGGACAGTTCAGCCATACGGCAACCACCTCGCTCGTTCCCAAAGAGACAGTCAAACCCCTTTTGTTACGCCGCATGGCCGTGACCTTACAATTGATGATCAGTATCCTGTTCATCGTAGCATCGCTGGTTGTCATGGAGCAAATGCGATTCGTAAATCAAAAAGATTTAGGTTTCGATCCAAAAGGCCTTATCCAACTATCCGGCTTCGTAGACGTATCCGGGAAAATAGAATCCACGTTGATGCAAGAGTTAAGTGCCCTGCCGCAGGTCAAAAGTTTCACCGACACGAACTTTAAGCCTCAACATCATGTCGATCCCATGGCGATCTTCACGAATGTGGAATGGGAGGGAAAACCGCTGGACACAAAGGTGGACTTCCACCTCTATGGAACCGATCACCGATTTGGTGAGACCTTCGACCTAAAGATGTTAATGGGCCGGTGGTGGACAGAAGGCAACGAACTTAGTGTCGTGCTCAACGAGTCGGCGGTTCGTGCCATGGGCTTACAAGACCCAGTCGGCAGCATCATCCGTATGCCGTGGTGGTCAGATTTCAGCGTGATCAAAGAATACGAGATCGTCGGTGTCGTCAACGATTTCCATGCGCTATCTTTCCGGGAAAGTATTCATCCGATGCTATTCATTCCTTCGGGTGGACTGGTGAATAATCTGTATATCCGGGTCATACCCGGCGAGGAAGGAAACATCGCCCACCATATCACGGAGCTACTGCCCAAGATAGACCCGACATTAGCGGATACCCGGATCACCCCGATCGGAACGCTTTACGATCAACTGAACCAATCCGAGATCATCGGGCTGAAAATATTCTCGTTCCTCGCTTTCGCCTGTTTGCTAATCTCCTTGTTCGGCATTTACGCCGTCGCTACAGCCTCCACGAAACGGCGGCGTAAAGAGATCGCTATCCGGAAAGTAGTAGGCTCGAAAGCCTCCGAGATCATTTTCTTGTTCTTCAAGGAATACATGCGATTAATTGTCATCGCCGGAATCATCGCTTTCCCGATCAGCTATCTCGTCATGAACTACTGGTTGCAAGGCTACGCCTATCGCATCCAAATCCAGATCTGGTGGTTGGTGGGAATATTCATCACCATTACCAGCATGGTTCTAGGTACGATACGTGAACAGGTATGTAAGGCAGCCAATGAGAATCCGTCGGAAGTCATCAAGAGTCAATGAATGCCTATGAAAACTACAGACTATTCACGATCAGCTTGATAATACCAAGGATTTTATGTAAGTTCGCGATTCCTAAATATATAATAGAATATGGAACATCCATTGAATATTTACAACACGCTTACGAGAAAGAAGGAGCAATTCATACCCCTGCACGAGCCGCATGTAGGTATGTACGTATGTGGCCCCACGGTTTATGGTGACGCCCACTTGGGACACGCACGTCCGGCGATCACGTTCGACTTGCTATTCCGTTACCTTACCCACCTAGGAT
Source organism: Parabacteroides sp. Y3-G-102 (assembly GCF_023656845.1). Classification (NCBI taxonomy): domain Bacteria; kingdom Pseudomonadati; phylum Bacteroidota; class Bacteroidia; order Bacteroidales; family Tannerellaceae; genus Parabacteroides; species Parabacteroides sp. Y3-G-102. The sequence continues at coordinate 5,601 of NZ_JAMOKU010000065.1, forward strand.
ATAAAGTGCGTTATGTACGTAATATAACGGATGTAGGGCATCTGGAGCACGACGCCGATGATGGGGAGGATAAGATCGCCAAGAAGGCACGACTAGAACAGTTGGAGCCGATGGAAGTGGTTCAATATTACCTCAATCGTTATCATCAAGCGATGGATGCGCTGAACGTACTTCCTCCCAGCATCGAGCCGCACGCTTCCGGACATATTATCGAACAAATCGAGTTAGTCAAGAAGATTCTGGATAACGGCTACGCTTACGAGAGTCAAGGCTCCGTCTATTTCGACGTAGAGAAATATAATAAAGATCATAAATACGGCATCCTCTCGGGTCGCAATATCGAGGATATGTTGAATACGACCCGCGCGTTGGACGGGCAGGACGAGAAGCATAACGCCATCGACTTCGCCCTTTGGAAATGCGCCCAGCCGGAGCATATCATGCGTTGGCCGTCTCCGTGGAGCGACGGCTTCCCCGGTTGGCACTGCGAATGTACCGCTATGGGCAAGAAATACCTCGGGGAGCATTTCGACATCCACGGGGGTGGCATGGACTTGATCTTCCCGCACCATGAATGCGAGATCGCGCAAGCCGTGGCTTCCCAAGGGGATGACATGGTTCATTATTGGATGCACAACAATATGATCACCATCAATGGCCAGAAGATGGGTAAATCATTAGGTAATTTCATCACACTGGAGCAGTTCTTCACAGGTGATCATCCGACGTTGCAACAAGCATATTCCGCCATGACCATCCGTTTCTTCATCCTGCAAGCGCATTACCGTAGCACGGTCGATTTCAGCAACGAGGCTTTGCAAGCTGCCGAGAAGGGCTTGTCACGCTTGATGGAGGCATACGGACATTTGATGAAGTTGAAACCGTCCGCTACCTCTACCGTAGACACGAAAGGTCTTCGTGAGAAATGTTTCGAGGCCATGAATGACGATTTGAACTCACCGATCGTGATTTCTCATCTATTCGATGCCGCCCGTGCGATCAATTCCGTAAAAGACGGTAAGGCTACCATAACCGAGGAGGACCTGAAAGAATTACAAGAGGTATTCCACTTGTTCTTGTTCGACATCCTAGGTATGAAAGACGAGGCTTCCGCCGGTGGTAACAGCTATGAGACTTTTGGCAAGGCCGTAGACTTATTATTATCCATCCGCCAGCAAGCCAAGGCGAATAAAGACTGGGCTACCTCCGACAAGATCCGTAACGAATTAACCGCAATGGGATTCGAGATAAAGGATACCAAGGATGGGGCGGAATGGAAACTAAGCAAATAATCCACCAAGCGAATAGTAAGAGGTTATGACAATCCATGAATTTCTTCAAGGCGATAAATTCGCCTTGCTTGCGGGCGTTGAATTATTAGAAACGGGCAACGGTTACGCCAAGGCGCGTATGCTCATCAAGCCCGAACATTTAAATGGTGGAGGCGTATGTCAAGGTGGGGCGATCTTCACGTTGGCGGATCTAGCTTTCGCCGCGGCGACTAATAGCCACGCACGCCTGACATTATCCATTACCTCAAACATCAATTTCTTTAAGGCGGAGAGTAAGGGATATTTATATGCGGAAGCGAAAGAAGCGTTCAGCCATAAGAGACTGGCGAATTGCGAAGTCCGTATCACCAATGAAGCCGGAGAATTAATCGCGACTTTTAATGGTACAGGTTACCGCAAAGACACGGAATTACCCTTCACTCCGTTGGTTTAAAAAAGAAATTCTATAAAAAGCGAAAGCCTTTGGGGTTTGTTCCCAAAGGCTTTCGCTTTTTTATGCTTATACGCAACACATTATAAATCAATCTAAACAAACAATATGTCATAAACAAATTATTCACATGTCATAACCTCTGCCTTTATGAGCCCCTTTATTATAAAACATCTTTTATATTTGTCTACATCTATGCTACACGATCACGACAACTACCCTATCAATATAAAAAGCTCTCGCCCCAGCTCCGTGATGAGCTGGGTGCGAGAAACACAAGCCTATCTAAAAGCTTTCATTTCTTCTGCACCACGATACGGCAAGTAAGCGGGGCACGCAGGTTATAGGAGTCTTTATAATAGACCTCGGCCGCCCCGATCTTCAGTTTCGCCCGGATCTTTACCGGGATATGGTTCTCGTCATCACCGATCCAAACCTCCGCCGCTTCCTTGGCTTGGGAAAATGCCTCATCGTAGATATCGATATAGAAATGACGGGTACGGAATTTCGCCTCCTTATGCTCGACGATCTGTTGTCCCGTATAGCGGAAACGAGCGTTCACGAGCTCCCGGCCGATAGCGATCATGAAAGGGAACTCCGCACCATAACTCATCGTCCGCCAATCCAGCGAACGGAGATACATCGTAGCTCCCAGCATATCGAATACACGTCCTTTCGCCATTAGCATCGTGTCGATCTTCGTCTCCTTTAATGTATGGCGATGCGAGTGGATATCGATCCTACCGCTTCCTTGATACTCAAACTGGAGATTATCCACCAGATAGTAGTCTCCCTCGTTCGTGCGCTTCGAGCTGAACAAGAGCCGAGGCTCCTTTGAGTAATGGCAATCCATCGTATCACGCATCCTGAAGACTTTCTCGATCACGCCGGCAGAGCGGAACAACAGGTTATAATGCCATGACGGCGCTCCTTGGTATTCCGATTCTTTCACGGAAAGGGTAGCCAATCCGGCCTTCGACATGATCAGCCCCCATTTGAAATAAAGATCGTAATCCACCCGTTCCCCATGGGATAACGGCAACGTTTGTGCCCGCAAAGACGTAAGACTCGCTACACACAAAAAGAAAACGCATATATACAGTTTAGAAGCGCAAGCCGCCCACACCGCTGTTCCTATTGGACGAAGACTGTGTTCCCTCATTTTTGTAATCTCTTTTCTTTTTCGTTAGCTCTTTCGGTTTATTCTTCGTGATATCGATCGGTTTCTGCCGTTTCATCGGTGTAGCCTTGATATTCCAAGTCTCCTCCACTTGCCAATTCTGCATGATATTGAATATCTTCGGGCAATAGAAGACAAGTTCCGGCTGCCGTTTATCGGCGTAATTACCGGTATCCCAGACACCGTTATCATTCACGTCTAATACTAAACGGGCATAATATTTATCCGGTTTCAAGTCCATGAAAAGCACGCCGCCATCTTTTACCTTCACCTTACGGATCGGCTGGTCGCTGCTATTCAATAATTCCACGAAAGCGGTGGTATCCGCTCCCTCGATATTGATATATAAATGCCCGTACTCATCTTCCTTCTTGATCTTGAATTCCCCGCTATACACATCGTTCCATTTACCATAGGCACTGAATATCGTGGCGGAGTCTACTTCCAAACGGTATTCCTCTCCATACTTCCACGGGCGCTTGATGAAGAAGTTCAAAGAGTTCGTCGTATCCGGAAAGAAATCGAAGTCTACGGCTTCCCAAAGCGTATCCACTTTCTGATCCAGATAGAAATGATCTTTCGTTAACCCCGCTACCGGTTCGCTAAACGTAACAGCGACCGTATCATACAGGTTGATCGAACCGGAAGCGTTTACGTTCATTCCCAGAAACTCGATGGGTTCCGGCTCATCGTCTTTTTTCTTTTTCTTCTTCTCCACAGGACGGCGACGCACGGTAAATTGTACCGTATCGGTCTGCGGACGAAGTATATTCATGGAATCGCTTTTCAGGTAATTCACCTCCACTTGCAGCGTATCTTGCTTCCAGATCAAAGAATCGGTCAACCAGTAATGCACGGCTTTTCCTTCCTCCGCTGTCTGCAAGAAATACCAATTGCTATCCGCCGGGGTGAAATTCAAAGGAACCGGTACCGGAATAGTATCCAAGGAGGTATTGAAACGCAAGGTTAGTATTTTCTCATCCGTACGCTCCGGCTTCAACATATATTGACGCTCTACTTTCTCCTTAAACAGGCGTAACTCGATATTGTCCGGCATAAAATGGGTATAACCGACTGTCATCACCGTATCGATCGTCAAGCTATCTTTCCAAATCGTATCTTGACGGGTCGTCAACTCGAACGCAGGGACGATCAAGGAATCGTAAAAAGCGATCTGCTGCCCGGGCTGGCTGTACTTGTAGGAGCGCATCACATCCTCCAAGGCATAGATCCGATAGGTTCCGGGGGCCATATTACGAATCGTAAACTCTCCCTTGTCGTTCGTACGGGAAGTACGGACAAATGGGATCGTCGTAAAGGCGGAATCCTCCAGATTCGTATGCACGCCGATCGTAATACCCGGCATAGGCTCCAGATTCTCGGCGTTCAGCAAGACTCCGGACACCTCCATACTATCAATGGATTCGCCGGTAGAGAACGCGAAGGAATAATTCTCCAATACATTCTTCTCATTATTATCGGAGATCGAATTGGTAAAGTCTATCGTATAGGTCGTATTCTCCTTCAACGTATCCATCAGCTCGATGACCGCCTTCCGGCCGTTCGCCCGGATAACGGGTTGCTCCATTTGGGGTGGAGTGATGATCACGTTCTCGGTAGGCTTATCGATCTGGATCAACTCATCAAAAATAATCTCCACCTTCTTTCCCTTATAGTTTATCTGGTTAGGCAACGGCGTACTGCTTACGAACTTAGGCGGAGCCTCATCATAAGGCCCCCCGTTTGGCGAGGCTATATTCGCGCACGAGTACAGCACGGCCAGCAGAAGTACCCCTATAAAGAACCGTAAACTATTTCTTACGTATTTATCTTCCATTCAATCTTCATATTTCAATTGAGGGACAAAAATAGGGAAAAATCCCGTGAACGATAAGGATATATACGCTAATTAATCTATACAGGCCACCTAAATTAATTGAGTTATCATAAATTATCTTCACCTTATTGTCATTTTTCTCTCCTAAAGAATATCATCGCGGCTCATCCGGAAAAAAACATCAGCTTGTTTTCCCGAAAACACGTACATGTTTTTCGGAAAACACGTACGACTTTTCCAAAAAACATGTACGTGTTTTTTCGAGTCTGGTTATCAATCTCTTACAAAACGGTAATTCACATCGAACTTATTGTAAAATAAAACACCCGAAATAAGGCAGATACCTAATTAAAAACAGTATCTTCGCGATAGATGGAAGTATAACCAAATAAATAGAGCAACTATGTCAGAAGTATCAGGTATCGAATTGGAGAAAGATGCGGCAGGGAACAACAGCTACGTTCGCATCGACTTAAAGAAATATGGGGATATGATCAATCCTATATTGCAACGATTGGGAGTAAACCTATCGGATAGTAACCTTGATGAATTTGAACGAGATTGGAACAAAGGATTGAGCATCGAGGAATTCAGACAATACGCAAAACAAGAACTAAGAAAACATTTCTATGAAAAAAACGCAGAAAGAAAATAACACAAAAGTTATTATCCCTAAAGAAATAATCACTTATCTGATGGATTTAGCCGACACCTTATTTGAGAAAGATTATTATTCATACATTGAGTACGCAAACATACTTATCGATGATATCCTCGACTTCATCCACACTTTACCTCATGCGCCACATTATAACCTCTCCCATACAGCTGAAATGAGGTTCAACCGATACGGGAAAGATTTGCAATACGCCTTTTTCAAACGAAAAAGCAGTAAACATACCACATGGTATGTTTTTTTCAACCGGAAAGGTGATCGATATATTATACGTTATATCACCAATAATCATAAAGACGGCAAGTATATAAGAGCTCCTTTTACCGAGGAGGATTAACACTTCGTTTTAGCAACCTGAACCCAATCCGGCAATACAAACACTTTCGCTTCTCGCAATATTCTCGTTTTAACTGGATGAGTGATTGCGTATCACCAGCGTTATGGACTTCGATACCGGATCGAGCGAAAGCGGTTACGATATGATTGCGTTCCGGCGGGATACTCTCCAAGAGGCGGGTCGCACGCAGGCAATACTCAGGAAGTTTATTTCGACCGCCGTAAGCGAATAGCAGAGGGACTACCGTATTTATTAACAGGATATTCAAGGCATTCTCCCCGATCATTTTATCTTTTTGCACCGAGGCGTATTGGAAGTGATAATGATTCTTCCAATAATCCGAGGGTTGGATACGGAAATAATCCTTGATCTCTTTAGGAGAAGAAGCGGACAGGATCATCGAGAACAACGTATCGTACCGATGCCAGATAGCGGACAGTTGCGCCAACTTCACATGCGGGAAGTTGGTCGGACGGATGCGAAGGCTTTTGAACAAGGAGTCATCCAAAGGCTTGAGGCCGAACTTATGGCGGAGAAACTCATATTCCCGCCTCAGCAGACGGTAGTAATGGCAGGAGCCCTCTTCCGAGAGCATACCCGCTTGTCCGAAAAGCATCGCCTCTACTTGCGACTCGCTAGCCCTTTGCTTTTGGATATATCGCAGGGGGAGGCTTTTCGCCAACCACTCGAAAGCGTCGCTATTCACGCCAAAGCCGAAACTACGGGTTAATAGGATATAGAACACCTCGTTCCAATCCTCTTGGTACTGATCCAACAGACGGTATATATCCTCTGTCTTTCGTTCCAGCCGCTCACTGAGTAAGGTATCCATCCACGAGGCCAGATGCACGGAGTCTACTTCTTGAATCCGTTCCAGACAGGGAACTGGCACCTCTCTTGCCAATAACCAATCGATATTTTTCCGGACAGGTTCCGGAACGGGTAATATCAATTGAGGAATAGGCTCACCGTTCATCCGGCAGATGGATGCGTCATTCACACCTGTTACATGCAAGATAACGGAGTCATATGCCTTATCCGAATCATGATGATGCAGCAACCAATCGGAAGCTTTCTCGTGGATCTCCACGCTTCCGGCCCATACCGTGCCGTCAATCTTTATCTTGGCGTTGAAGAAGTCGGGACCGGCGTCGGTGTTTTGTATTCCGGGATCGATAACAGCGATGGGAAGCCCCTCGGTGGTAGCCAATGAAGTACTCGCGTAGAGTTTGTATTTCCAAACATAGTGTAATAAACGTTCCATATTCTTTCAGAGTTAAGATTTTGGATTCAAATGTAATTCATTTTCTGTATATTTGCGACATTAATTGAATTAAAGTATGAAAATTGCACTTATAGGTTACGGGAAAATGGGCAAAACGATCGAGCAGATCGCCATCCAAAGAGGACATCAAATTGTTTCCATCATAGATATCAATAACGCTGAGGATATATATTCAGAAGCGTTCAAGAGCGCCGACGCGGCGATTGAGTTTACTACCCCGGCTACCGCTTTCAATAACTATATGAAATGTTTCGAGGTAGGCGTGCCGGTCGTATCGGGTACTACCGGATGGCTGGACCGTATCGGCGAGATCAAGGAGAAATGCGAGAAAGAGGGCAAAACCTTCTTCTACGCCTCCAACTTCAGCATCGGCGTAAATATCTTCTTCGCCATGAACAAGTATCTGGCGAAAATCATGAACAACTTCCCCTCCTACGACGTTAAAATGACGGAAGTCCACCATATCCACAAGCTGGACGCACCCAGTGGAACGGCTATCACGTTGGCCGAAGGTATCTTGGAAAACATCGATCGTAAAGACCGCTGGACCTTAGAGAACGCCGAGAACGCGACCGACCTGCCGATCCACGCCATCCGTGAGGGTGAGGTTCCGGGTATCCACGAGATCACGTATGAGTCGGACGTAGATACGATCAGTATCAAGCATGATGCCAAGAGCCGTGCCGGATTTGCGCTAGGCGCCGTAATAGCGGCAGAGTTTACCGCCGGAAAGAAAGGTTTCCTAGGCATGAATGACTTATTCAAATTCTAAACGTATTAGCTAAAAGATGAAGAAGTTCACGAAAAAACAATGGATCAAGTTTAGTATAGCGGCCGTATTATACACGTTGTTCGCTATCTGGATGCAAAACTTATGGTTACTGCTGGGATTAATCGTCCTAGTCGATATATTCTTGACGCACTACATCCCTTGGGGAGCTTGGAAACGGTCTAAGAACCCGGCGGTACGCAACGTATTGGAATGGGTGGACGATATCGTATTCGCGCTGGTAGCCGTTTATTTCATCAATTTGTTCGTCTTCCAGAACTATCAGATACCGAGTTCTTCCCTAGAGAAATCCTTGCTGGTAGGAGATTACCTGTTCGTCAGCAAATTAAGTTACGGCCCTCGCGTTCCGAACACTCCGATCTCCTTCCCGTTGGTACAAAATACGTTGCCTATCTTAAACTGCAAATCGTATCTGGATTGGCCGGAATGGGGCTACAAACGGGTGAAAGGTTTGGGCCACGTGAAACGTAATGATATCGTAGTGTTCAACTTCCCCGCAGGCGACACGATCGCCGTGAAAGTGCAAAACCCAGATTACTACTCCTTGGTCGAGGAGTACGGACGGGAACGTATCTTATTGGATAAGGCCACGTTCGGCGAGGTTATGTACCGCCCGGTCGACAAACGGGAGAATTACGTGAAGCGTTGTATCGGTATGCCGGGTGATACGCTCCAACTCATAGACAACCAAGTGTACATAGACGGTAAACCCGCCGAGAACCCGAAAGATATGCAGTTCAACTACTTCATCGAAACAGACGGTTCCCCGATCACAGAGGAGCAATTCCGCCTAATGGACGTAAGCAAGGATGACCGTATGCTGGCCTCCAGCGGCGGTTATTACCAGAACCTATTGTCATACCTAGGCTTTACGCCTAACGCGAACGGACAGTACAACCCGGTATATCGCCTGCCACTCACGAAAAAGGCCTTGGCGATAGCGGAGAAGTTACCTACCGTGAAGAAGGTTATCATCGAGCCGGAGACGTTGGGCGGCCCTACCTATCCGGTCGGATACAATACTGGCTGGACCCGTGATAACTTCGGGCCGCTTTGGATCCCGAAGAAAGGGGCTACCATCCCGTTGGACGAACGTAATCTGGCGTTGTACAGCCGTTGTATCAAGAATTACGAGAACAACACCTTGGAAGTGAAGGACGGCAAGGTCTACATCAACGGCAAGCCCGAGACTTCCTATACGTTTAAATACGATTATTACTGGATGATGGGCGATAACCGCCATAATAGCGCGGATAGCCGCTCATGGGGTTTCGTACCCGAGGATCACATTGTCGGCAAGCCGATCTTGGTTTGGCTATCCTTGGACAAGGATCGCAGTCTGTTCGACGGTGGTATCCGTTGGAACCGCCTGTTCCGTTGGGTGCATCCGGATTAAGAGGTGAAAACTTCGTATTATGACAATCCAACGATTCCTGATAGTTCTCATGAAATGGCTGGCAGCTTTCGCGCTAGCCGCGGGGATCGTCATGCTCATACGCCTTTTCTGCATAGAGTCCTATCGCATCTCCACGGACTCTATGGAAGAGGCTTTGCATAAAGGGGATTATATCCTAGTCAATAAAATACCGGGGAAGAATAAGCCCGTCCGGGGCAAGGTCGTGCTTTTTACCAGCCCGCTCTCTCGAGATTCAGCGGATGCTCCCTTATTCATCAGCCGATGCATCGGTATGCCGGGCGATACGATCCGGGTCAGCATGGACGGATATACGATAAACGGGCAGAAAATCCCCCGCTCTCCTCGCTCCCTCTGTTCCTATTTCATAACACTGAGCGCCAAGGAGACGTTCTTGGAGACGTTAGAGAAGTTGGACATCCCACTTAGGGATTTCAGGCAGGAAAGTTTCGGCTGTATGCTCAGCCTCACGGCTTTCGAGGAATATCAATTGAGGGAGGAATTGCCCGACGCCATAAACCGTCATTTTATCGGGGAACAAATGCAAGAATACATGTTGATCGTCCCCCGGAAAGACCGGGCTTACCCGCTGGACGCCGCCTCGCTCACCGCCTGCAAGGAGATCATCATGCGGGAGACGGATGGTAAAGCTTCCTTCCGTGACGGAAAGTTATATCTGGACGGGCGGGAGACTAATTTCTTCTTTTTCCAACAAGACTACTATTGGGTACTGTCCGATAATACCAACGAGGCGGTAGATTCCCGCCATCTCGGTTTCATACCGGCCGACCATATCGTCGGCAACGCTTGGCTCTGCTGGTACAGCCCCGACAAACAACGAATCTTTAAACCCGTTCATTAATCATGCGACCTGTATATATAGCGACCGCCTATCTAGGCCCCATACAACAATATTGTAAGATGCTCCAATACCCGGAGGTCCGTATCGAGACCGCCGAGAATTACGTGAAGCAAACCTATCGTAACCGTTGTTCCATCGCCGCCGCGAACGGCCCACTCTCCCTATCCATCCCCATCGTCAAGCCGGATACCTTGAAATGCCAGACCAAGGACATCCGTATCTCCGACCACGGAAACTGGCGGCACCTACACTGGAACGCTTTGGTATCGGCCTACAATATGAGTCCGTTTTTCGAGTATTATGCCGATGACTTCGCTCCTTTCTACGAAAAGAAATACGAGTTCCTCCTCGACTTCAACGAGGAACTGCGCCGTCTAGTCTGTGACCTGTTGGATATGCAACCCGCAGTCGTCTACACCGAGCATTATGAGCCAGAGGTAGCCAACGATTTCCGGGAAACGATCCGCCCGAAACACGAAGGGGAAGATCCCGCCTTCCACCCGGAACCTTATTATCAAGTATTCCGGGAGAAATTCGGATTCCTCCCCAATCTGAGTATTGCTGATTTGCTGTTCAATATGGGCCCCGAAGGACTCGTTACGTTACGGGCATCGATTACCGGATCTCTTTAATCGCTTGTATCAAGGCTTCCATATCTTTCGGGAAGATATCTCCGATATTACCGATACGGAACGTATCCGCATCCGAGATCTTACCCGGATAGATCACGAAGCCTTTCTCCTTCAGCCGTGCGTAGAACGAGGTGAAATCGAAATCCGCGGAAGGATATAAGAACGAAGTGATAATAGGCCCTTGGGCATCATCGGGCAGCAAGGTCTTGAAACCCAATCCACGCATACCTTCCACCAATATCTGGTGATTCTCTTGATATCTCTTATAACGAGCCGTGATACCGCCTTCCTCGTTCAATTCCTTCATCGCTTGGTAGAAAGCGTGAACCACGTGCGTCGGAGACGTGAAACGCCATTTGCCTCCCCCTTTCTCCATCGCTTCCCACTGGGCATAGATATCTAAGGAAAGCGAGCGGGCATTCCCCTTCGTCGCCATCAATTTATCTTTTGGGGCGAGGATAAAGCCGAAGCCGGGAACTCCTTGAATACATTTGTTCGCGCTACTGACCAAGAAGTCGATACCTAAACCTTTCACGTCGATAGGGACACCGCCAAAGCTGCTCATCGCATCCACGATAAAGGTAATCCCCCGGCCCTTGATCACCTCGGCTACCTCCTCAATCGGATTCAACAAACCGGTCGTGGTCTCGCTATGTACCATTGAGAGATGCGTGATACCGGGATGTTCCTCCAAGGCACGTCGGGCTACCTCGCCGGTTACCAGTTCCGTCTCATGCAAAGAGACCAGTACGTAATTGATATGATAATAATCGGCGATCTGCGCCATACGTTTGCCATAAGCACCGTTAGCGAGGATCAACAATTTATCCTCCGGACGGACAGCAGCCCCGATCGTAGCCTCCACACAATACGTTCCGCTACCTTGCAGCAGGACACTGGTGTACTCATCCCCGTCCAGTCCCGCTATCGCCAGCAAGCCTTTACGGATCGGGGTAACGATACCCTCGTTATAATCCTTATCCCACGTACACCAATCTTGAAGCATGGCCTCACGCACCGTCTGCGACGTACTCAACGGGCCCGGTGTCAATAATAAATAGTTTCTCATATGATTGTTTTATTCTATTCGGTTATCAAGCTTAATTCCTGTTGTTAATCTTCTCGATGCAAGCGGGCAGCTCGGCGATCGTATCCAAGACGAAATGAGCCCCCGCCGCCAACATACGCTCACGCACCTCTTTCTTCAGAGATTCCCATTCTTCCGCCGGACGGCTGTTATATTCCTCCTCGCTCACGCCCATCTCGTTGCTACCGGTCACGATACCGACGCTCCATACCTTGGCGTTCACGCCCTCCTTAATATCAGCGATCGTATCTCCTACCTTCACCACTTGATCTACGGAAGGAATCGCTAAATCTATCATATTCTTATAGATCATATACGGGGCGGGGCGACCGGCCGGGACCTCGTTTGGTGTCACCAGATTATCTACCCTATATCCTTTGGCCTCGGCTCCGGGACGGACAATCTCCATCATCTTCGCCGTGTACCCGGTCGTAGAGCCGATCTTTATACCTTGCTCGCGAAGCATCGCCATCGTCTCCAAGACTCCCGGTATCGGAGTGGTGAAATCCTTCAAGGAAGCGAACAAATGTTTCTCGAAACTAGCGTACATCTCATCCACGTCCCCCTTGTTCCAGTCCCTCTTATACAAGGCACGGAACTTCTCGTTCACCTCCGGCATGCTCAAGATCGCCTTGATATGATCGATCTTCAAGAGACCCATCGGCTCACGGGCCTGCCGGTAAGTGATATCAATCCCTTTCTCTTCCGAGAATACCTTGAGAAAAGCGTTCAGTGGAGCGAAGCATCCATAATCCACGGCCGTACCGGCCCAATCCATAATGACACCTGAAATCTTCTTCATATTCTGTATGTATCGTATTTAATAATTTTCTTGTTTAAGCGATCGTAAGGACATTGTTTTCGGTAGGTTCAAGAGTTGCTATTTCCTCGCAGCCACATAAAGCGGTCTCCTTGCGATAGCGTTGCCGCAAATATACGAAGGAAGCGACAAAAGTGGCGCAGCAAAAGATCCCTACATATCCGGCAAGTTGGTTATAAAATACCTCCCAGTCCAATCCCGTACCCACGAATTCCTTTAGCACCAATACCAGTATCGTACCCGTGTACCCCAGAAAATCAGTTAAGACAATAAAGAAACCGACGTTTCCCCGTATCTTGAAACAAGCGATGAAGCGATCGAAGAAAATCGTCTGGAAGGTTAAGTAAGCCATATACAGGCAAAGGCTCTGCAAGAAAAGCCATGTCACCGGGCTCAATCCCATCCGCTCCTGCCCGAACGACACGAACGCCATGACCATCATGCCCGTAATAATCAAACCGTACAGGATTGAAAGCGCCTTAAAATTATCTTTCACGAGCACCATCAAACCAAAGATCGCCAAGATAGTCAAGGTCACCACGCTATCTATTTGCGTGAACAACCAAGGCGAGTAACCGGACATATCGATGATATTCACCAAGAAGTCCTCCTTGATATCCCGCAACACCACGATCGTTATATTCGCCACGAAAAGCATCGTCAAGAAAGGCATGAAGTTCTTGAAAAGCTCCCAACGCTGCCGCCCGTTCAAGGTCTCCCGCTCCGACTTCAAGGCGATATCCTCCTCCGTAGGCTGTGGAAGTCGGTTCAGCGCATATCCCAACAAGGCTAGCAAAGGCAATGCCACCGCCCCGATCAAGGCGGGCATCCAGAACTCGCTGACCTGCCACGTATCCATTACGTACAAGCCGACAGACTTCGCCGTACCGGAACTGATCACCATACTTACGCCCAACAAACTAGCGAGGACATCCGTCATCCTACGTCCTTCTATAAAGCTGAAAATAATCCCCCACATACATCCCAGCGAAAGCCCGTTCAAGAACATCGCCGCTATATTATAAGGAGCCGAGAGCAACCCGAAGAATACCAACGAAAGTTCCGCCATCACCACGGACATCAAGATGAACCGCAAGCGCTCTTCCCGCCGCAACTCCGATATCAACTTAATTCCCATGAACTTCGACACCACGTACCCCAAGATCTGCACGATCGTAACCGCCACCTTATAGTCCATATTGAATACCTCCAGATCCTCGAAAGCGGCAGCCGTATAAGGCTTACGCAACATATATACCAAGGAATAAGAAAGCAAAGCGGCCCCTCCGGCCCATAGGATGAAGAAGAGATCGGAAACCCGCCTCCGGGATGTTTTATTTGTCTGTATCGCAGTGTCCATAATCTTCTGTCGTTTTATTTTCGAAGGCAAAAGTACAGCCGCCATGTTACAGACATATTACTGAACCCATGAATGTATATTATTAATACCCAACTAGGAATCAATAAATTATAAAGAAATATTTATGTAACATTCATGAAACGGAAACGCAACATATGTCCTCTTATTTTGTAAGGTAAATCAAGAATATAAACACATGAACAATCTTCAAGAATTCTACCGAAAGATCGAATATCTACGAAGCAATGGGGTTAAGATGAAAGAGATAGCCGACTGGATCGATATGGCTCCCAGCATATTGTCCTCCCTATATACGACCGTATTGCCGAATTATTTCGAGGGCATCAAGAGTTACCCGCCGGAAGAAGCGCTGGACTCGGCGCTCGCCCCAGTGAATAACGTGTCGAAAAAACGTTTGCTTTCCCATATAGAGGAGATGATCCTTCGCCTAGACCAGATGGAGCTCGCCGAACCGGATAGCCTAAAAGATAATCCTTTCGCCAAGCAATTGATGGAGGAGACACGGCTCTCCGCCTCTAAAATAGAGGCTTTCAAAGGAATCTATACCAGTTACAGCCTTTCTTCCTCCTCGGACTGCCTCAAGATGGAACCCTTCCTACTCTCCCCCTCGGATAATCAAGTCCGTGTAGGGCGGATCAGCGCTTATGGAGAGGCTCAATGGGGATTCGGGATCATGCCCGATCCTCAGAATTTCCATTGTATGCTGAACGAGAACCAAGCGCCCCAATTCACGATGGTAACGATATACCTGCAAATACCATTTTTCAAGAATCCCCGCCAATTACGAGGATTATACATCGGGCAGGATTATAATCGTAACCCGATTGCCCGCCGAATCCTTCTTATCAAGGAATCAGAAAGCACGGAGATCGATGAATTCATGAGCCGGAAAAGCGGACTGATCGATAAAGAAGATTTTACCCCGGAACAACAGGCCTACTATGATTATACTTGCCAAACAGGAGATTTTATCAAGATGTGTACAGTCCCATCCCTGCGGATGGACGAGAGTGATTTAGTCAAAGAAAAGAAGATGCTAACCCTATAAACCAGTAGAGACGGGGCATGCCCCGTCTCCCAGCATCCCAATAGAATAGAGACTGATTATTCCTTCTGGAACTTCCTGCTCACCTTCAAAAGGTTCGCCGTAAAAGAGACCACGTTCTGGGCCTCTTGTACCATGTTCAAATAAACCATGCTCACCTTCGTGCTGCCGGACTGCCCTTGGATACGCTTCAACTCCCCTTTCTTCAAGGCGGTAAGTTGGTTCATCAAGGTAATCGACTCAGCGATCAGCTCCTCAAAACCAATATAATCGTTTTTACGGATCATAGTAGCGCAATTTCTCAAGAAGGAGATGATTTGTTCAGATACCTTACCAAAATCATCTTTCTGTACCGGACTCAACGGGCTGAAATTATTATCGATATGATCTTTCATCGGTTCTGCCAAGCGACGGATACTGAATATGATCTCGCTGGCGAAGTCATTTCCTTGATAATAATAAAGCCCCTTCTCCACGGCGATATCGTGATCCAATTGGGTAACGCCAAGCGTACCGACACGTTTCACTTGCTTCAAGTGAATCTTCTTCTCCTCCACGGCAGTCAAGACCTTGCGCAACTCACGGAGGTTCTCATTCATGAATCCATTTACCGCCTTGCCGAATACTTCCGCCGTAAAATCCAGATCGGATTGTAATTCCTCACGGCTATGCTCGCGGAACAGGGCCAAAGCCTCACGGGTATCCGTAGCCTTACGAAGTTTAGACACCGTAGAATTCACCTCCTCCTTCAATGCCTCTTTCCGCAATTTAGCCTTATAAGCGAAGTGGCTACGAACCAACGAATAGATCGCCAAACCAATCATAGCGACCAAAGCTGGAATACCTCCCCAATAAATCAAGAGAGCGACGATGAAACAGATCGTAAAAGCAGCCCCTGCCGTAATGAACCAACCACCTATCACGGACAATACGCCTGTGATGCGATATACGGCGCTCTCACGCCCCCAAGCACGGTCTGCCAACGAAGTACCCATAGCGACCATGAAAGCCACATACGTCGTAGATAAAGGCAATTTCAAGGAGGTTCCCAAAGCGATCAGCAATCCGGACAAAACCACGTTCACCGAGGCACGTACCAAGTCGAAGCTAGCCTTGTCATCCATGATCATCTCGCTTTGGTTGAAACGGCTATCAATCCAGTTCTTAACCGGAGTGGGCACGATACTTAATATCGTAGCGGATATATTACTGCAATTCCGTACCAATACCCGTGCGACAGGCGATGTACCGAAAGACTCCTCTCCATCCGATTGACGAGACAGATCCAAGGAAGTCTTCACCACGTTCTGAGCCTTTTTGGAGGTAGCCAAGGCGATTACCATCACGACCCCGGAACCCACCAAGAAATACCAAGGTGTCTGGGCCGGTCCCAACAAGGAGGTCATCAAAAATGTATCCGTGGTAGTGGTCCCTCCCTGCGCCATCAAGTCCATATAAGAGGAATAGCCAGCCAAGGGGACTCCGATAAAGTTCACCAAGTCATTCCCGGCAAAAGCCAACGCCAAGGCAAACGTACCCATCAAAATGACTACCTTGAATACATTCACCTTCAACCAATGCAATACCTGCATCAAGATCGTAAAAAATACCATACATCCCAAAACGATCATCCCCGTATTGGCATACACCATATCCTTGAACTCACCCGTCATAAAAGAACTTGTCTTCAATCCCTTTATCAGCATAAAGTAAATGATGGAAGTGGCCGCTAAACCTCCGAACAGACCAATAAAATATTTAGAGCTTTTCTTATAATTAAACGAGAACAAGATCCGGGACAGATACTGCACGATCACACCAAAGAAAAAAGCGATCGCCACAGAAAGAAAGATACCCAGAATCACGGTAAAAGCCTTTTCGGTATTCAGCAGATCCCCCAATTGCAAAGCGCCTGAAGAACTAGCGATCTTTACCAAAGCGATCGCTACCGTTCCACCCACCAACTCAAACACCATGGAAACCGTTGTCGAGGTCGGCATACCTAACGAGTTAAAAATATCCAGTAGCACCACATCCGTAAGCATAACGGCCGCAAGGATACACATGATCTCCGAGAAATAAAAATGCTGGGGTTGATAAATACCATGCCGGGCGATATCCATCATACCATTGGATAACGCCGCTCCGACAAAGACTCCCACAGCAGCGATAGCGATAATAACTTTAAAGGATGCGGCTCTCGCGCCGATAGCTGAATTCAAGAAATTCACGGCATCATTACTAACACCGACCGATAAATCTACGATGGCCAATACAAACAAAAATATGACCAAGAACAAATAAAATGTTTCCATACTGATTGTTATAATTCTTGCGCAAAGTTCTGAAACAATTATTTCGCATCCGTTACATACATATTACAATGATGTTACAACCTGCGGATTAGATTCAAAAACAACCAGATATGAAATTAGGTTGAAATTAACATCAAGTATTTCTCTTTTAAGAGAGAGATCCACTAAGGGTTTTTATATACATTTGCGACTATATATTTAGAAGGGAAATAAGTTAACAAGATTCTAGTTACTTGGAAAAACACTCCAAAGAAATAATGCAATGGGTCTGTGAAATCGCGCTATCCGATTCTCAAACTGCTTTTAAATCGCTTTATTTAGCCTATTTTCAGAGGCTAATGCGGTTTACATCCCTTTATGTGCCTTCCTCTGTAGAAGCTGAGGAAATTGTCTCTGATACATTTCTAAGTCTTTGGAATAATAGAAAGTCATTACCGAAGATCTCTAACTTCGATTCTTATATCTATGGCATAGCCCGCCACAAAGCCATCAGCCTATACCGGACACAGCATATGGAGAAAGTCCAGATCGATGAGAATACGATCGATTTATTTGCGCATACTGATACTACGCCCGAGGAAGAACTTATTTCCAAAGAATGCATCGATCATTTAAATGAGGCGATCAATACACTCCCGGATAAATGCAAGATGGCTTTTAAACTGATCCGTGAAGATAAGATGAAATATAAGGATGCGGCAAATATCCTAGAAATATCAGTAAAGACATTAGAAGCCCACATCGCCACGGCAGTCCGGAAACTACGGGAATCTCTAGCTAAAGAAATAAACGACTAATCTATCCACGTTCCCTCTTTGTAAAGACGTAGCGTGCCACATCTCTACAACGGCTGGTGTATATACCAAAAAAAGGAGCCAATCTTTCGACTGACTCCTTTCACCTAAGACGGCGGCTACCTACTCTTCCACTGTTACGCAGTACCATCGGCGTGACGAGGCTTAACTTCT